>JAOPZL010000346.1 GCA_025964175.1 Solirubrobacterales bacterium | reverse complement strand
CCCGACGCCGGAGATCCGGCTCGACGAGCCGCCGCGGCTGCCCGACCCGCCGCCCGCCGCCGACGCGGACCGCCTCCGCGTGGTGATCGCCGACCCCGACCCGCTGGCCCGCCGCGTCGTGCGCGACGAGCTCCAGGGCAACCGGCGGTTCATCGTGTCCGCGGAGGCGCGCGACGGCATCGAGGCGATCGAGCTCGTGCGCCACTACCGGCCCGAGCTGCTGCTCATGGAGATGGCGCTTCCGCGCATGGACGGCGTGAGCGTCGCCCGCACGCTCTCGGCGAGCACCCCGGATGTGCGGATCGTCGTCTTCGCGGTCACCGCGGACATCGACGTGCAGCTCCGCGCCCTGCGCGCCGGAGCCTGCGGGTTTCTGTCCAAGGCGGTAGGCGTCGCCGCCGTCTCGCAGGCGCTCGAGGCGGTGGCCCGCGGAGAGGCCGCGATCCCGCGGGACCTGACGATGCGCCTGATCGAGCGGTTGCGCCAGATCCCCGAGGCCGGCAACGGCGTGCGGCCGATCCGCAGCAACCTCACCCCGCGTGAATGGGAGGTGCTCGACTTCCTCGTTCAGGGCGCCAGCACGGCGAGCATCGCGCAGGCGCTCTTCCTCACCGAGGACACCGTCTACAGCCACGTCAAGAACGTGATGCGCAAGCTCGGCGTCCGGACCCGTCGCGAGGCCGTCGAGGTGGCTGCGCGGCTCGTCGAGAGCGCCACGAGCCACTGATCATGGCCCCGCGGAAGAACCCTCACCCAGGACCGGAGATCCCTCCCGCCAACGGCGGACGATCAGTGCCATCCGGCGATGGAGATCCACCGCAGCGTCGCCTTCGCGCGTCCATAGCGTCCCGATCTGACAAGCACACACACACGTCCCCGTCGCCTGCGCGACGGAGAAGGAGCACCACAGGCATGGCCCCCCGAACCACCTCAGCAGTCATCCTCGCGACGGCTCTGCTCGGCTGCAGCGGGGTCGCCTCTGCGACGACCGGCGTCTCCGGCAGCGGATCGCCGGCCGGCGTGCAGTACCAGCCCGAGCAGACCGGGCAGGTACCCGTCGTTCCCCCGACGGACACGCCGCCGCCGCCCGACGCGCCCGCACCCGCGGCCGAAGCGCCGATCGCGACGCCGGCCGCCGCGCCGTCGGTCTCCCCGCCGGCCACCGTCAAGACCCCGACCCGTCACCCGCACGCCGTGCCGTCGAAGGTCCCGGCTGCGACGCAGACGCCGGTCAGCGGCGAGCCGGCACCGGCCGCCGAGGGGCCGGTCGCCGTGCCGATCGCATCGGTGACCGCGGCCGAGCAGCCGGCGACGCTGCCGTTCACCGGCTTCGACGTCGTGCCCGTGGCCATCGGCGGGCTCGCCCTGCTGTGCCTCGGCCTCGTCGTGCGCCGCCGCACCCGTGACGGACGGAGCTGATCGATGCGTCGACTGCTCCGCCTGCTCACCCTCTCCGCGGTGGGCACCCTGTGCTCCGTCGGCGCGGCGCATGCCGCCGCGCCGACGGTCGTGACCTTCGGCTTCGACGACGGCACGGCTGACCAGCTGACCGCGGCGCAGCTGCTGAAGAGCCACGGCATGAACGCGACGTTCTTCGTCAACAGCGGCAAGATCGAGACGCCCGGCTTCCTGACCTGGAACAACCTCGCCACGCTCCAGACCGACGGCAACGAGATCGGCGGCCACACGACCAACCACGTCGACCTGTTCGCCGCCACCGACGCGCAGCGCCAGACCGAGGTGTGCGGCGATCTCACCACGCTGAAGAGCCACTCGCTCGCGATCACGAGCTTCGCCTACCCGTACGGCTCCTACCGCGCCCCCGGCGATCAGACGTATCCCAACGCCGTCGAAGAGGTGGTCAAGGGCTGCAACGGGGGAAACGGGTACACGAGCGCGCGGACGACCGAGGGCATCGACCCCTCCGACTGTGACCTGTGCGCCGAGCCGCTGCCGGTCGCCTCCAACCGCTTCTTCCGTACCCGCGCCCTGCAGCTGCGCAGCGGCACCACCGCGCAGCAGATCACCGACGCGATCGCCAAGGCCCAGGCCGACAGCCAGGCACAGGCCAGAGGCGGCTGGTTCCAGCTCGTGCTCCACAACGTCTGCGAGAACAACTGCGGCGGCGACTACACGACCACACCGGCGGTGCTGGACGCGGTGCTGACGTGGCTCGCCGCTCAGCCCGCCGACAAGTGCTACCTGGTCAAGACGGTGCAGCAGGTCACGTCGAGCGCACCGCTCACGTGTCCGGCCGGGCCGACCGATCCCGGCGGCACAGGTGGCACGGGCGGCACAGGTGGTACCGGCGGCACAGGTGGTACCGGCGGCTCGGGTGGCGGCACGAGCCCGACCACCACGACGACCACCACACCGGTGCAGCCGGTCATCGTCGACGCGCCCCCGGCCGATCCGCCCGCCGCCGCCCCGGTGGTGACCAGGACGCCCGCGGCCGCGGCCTCGCGCAGCGGCCTGCCGACCGTCACCCTCCTGGCCCCGGCCCGGGGGAGGGCCGTGCACGGGATCGTCACCCTCCGCGCGCGGGTCACGCCCTCGACGGGGGTGAAGCGGGTCGAGTTCCTCGTCAACGGCAAGGTCGTCGCGACCCGGACGAAGGCTCCGTACACGGTGCGCTGGAACACGTCGTCGATGCGTCCCGGTCGCGTCGTGCTGTCCGTGCGGGTCACGGACGCACAGGGGACGGTGGTGCGCGGAGCGTCCCGCTCGCTGCGCGTGACCGCCACCGCTCACCGGTCGGGACGGCGCTAGATGGCCGTCTCGGCCGCCCCGGCCCCGGCCCCGGGCCTCCTGCACGTCGTGCGGGAGGCCTGGGGTGGGGTGCTGCCGGCTCGCTATGACGAGCCGCGCACCCGCGTCGCGCTGGAGCAGGCGGTGCGGGCGCAGCTGCGCCCGGGCCTGCGCATCCTCGACGTCGGCTCCGGCGCCAAGCCCTTCCTGTCGCCCGACGAGCGCCCGGACGGCGTCTTCTACGCCGGGCTGGACATCTCGGAGGCGGAGCTGCTCAAGGCCCCGTCCGGCTGGTACGACCAGCTCCAGGTGGCCGACGCGGGGGCGCGCGACGACGCGCTCGTGGGGAGCTTCGACCTGATCATCAGCAACCAGGTGTTCGAGCACGTCAAGCCGCTGGACGCGGTGCTCGAGAACCTGCGCAGCTACCTCGCTCCCGGGGGGACGATGGTGGCGAAGTTCTCCGGCGCCTTCTCGATCTTCGCGATCGTCAACCGGCTGATCCCGCACCGCGTGGCCGTCTGGGGGCTGCACCGCTTCCTGGGCGACGACCCCGAGCGGATCTTCCCCGCGCACTACGACCGCTGCTGGGACTCGGCGCTGCGGCGCATGCTGGCCGGCTGGAGCGAGACGCGCATCGAGCCGCTGTACATGGGGGCGGAGTACCTCAGCTTCCTGCGTCCCGCGCAGGCGCTGTACCTCGGCGCCGAGGAGTGGTGGGCGCGACGCGACCTCCGCGACCTCGCCGCCTACTACGTCGTGACCGCGACCCGCTGAGGCGGGTCCCGGGCGCCGGCCACCGGCGTCGCCGAGCTTCCCGCTCGGCGCGCCGTCATCCTCCTGCCGGCGCGCCGCCGGCCTCCTCAGCGCTTGGGCGGCGGGATGACCCGCAGGTAGCGCTGCCACTCCACGTCGCTGCTGACGTCGAACACGTAGCGCCCGCCGTAGGAGGCCAGGCCGGCGGACTCCGCGACGCGCACGAGCGGGTCCGGCCGTCCGAACGACGTGTACATCGTGCTCGACTCGAACATGAGCCCGATGCCGTCGCCGCCCGTGTCGCCGATGTAGCCGCCGTAGCGGGCGAGCGCGCGGACGATGGCGCGCTTCCACACCGGCAGCCGGAGGGCATCGATCTGGGCGCCGCTCATGGCCAGGCGCAGCCGCGCGCCCATCGGCGGGGCGTTCACGCCGGACGGGCAGCGCGACCCGCCGCTGACGGCGGGGTAGACGTAGCTGCTCTCGCTGGACTCGCGCTGGCGCGCGCCGTAGCCGAAAGAGGTGCCGGTCCCGGTGCAGCGCAGGACGATGAACAGGGCGTGGTCGATCCGGCCGGCGGCGAGCTCGGGGGCGCGGATCATGCCCGCGAGGTTGCCGAACCGCGACGCGGTGCCGCCGGTGCGCAGCCCGTCGCCGTCGATGCGCAGCCGGCCGCCCCAGGAGAAGGTCAGCGTGCCACCGCCGCGGGGCTTGTCGTGGACCTGCCAGAGGTCGTACTCCCAGCCCGAGGGCTGCACGATCGTCATGTGGCCATCCCCGCCGCCGGCGGCGAGCGCGGCGTCCGGCACGCGGATGCGCGCGCCGTTGATCGCGTTGGAGCCGTAGTTGGCCGTCGTGCGCAGCGTGAACACCGGGTCGGTGGTGCTGGCGTAGTAGGTGGGGTGACCCCAGTCGTCGGAGCTCTGCGCCACGCCGGCGGTGAGATGACCGGGCGTGCCGAGCGAGAGGGCGGTGTCGATCAGGTCCTGGGAGCCGGCGACGGGCCGGGTCCCGGCCGGGATGCGCTGGTTGAACGGCGAGCCCGGTGCGTAGGGCCGCCACGAGGCATTCGGCCAGTGGTCCACGCCGAAGCCATGCCAGCTCGCCGGCGGCGCCGCGGCCCGCGGGGCGGGGGACGTCGGGGCGCCGGCGCTCGAGCACGCCAGCGCTCCGCCGACGCTGAGCGCGGCGGCGACGGACAGCGCGAAGCGCGGGCCGTGACCCGCCAAGCCGCTACGCATCGGCCAGGTTGTCGATGACGACGCCGGCCAGGAAGCCCATGCCCCACGCGCCGTGCATGACGGCGAGGACGATCGGCACCCGGGCCGCGTCGCGGGGGCGGCCATGGCGCGCGGCGGCGGCGGTCGTGGCCGCGAGCGCTCCCGCGTAGACGACGAGGCCGGCGCGCGCGGCGAGGCGCAGCGGCCGGCTTGGGCCCGCGATCGCTCCGGCCGCGGTGAGCACGAGGGCGGGCGGCAGCAGGTGCGTGCGCCGCAGCGTCCCGGGATGACGGTGGTTGGTCTTGGCCCGGTAGCGGCCGTGGCGCCAGTACTGGCGCGCGAGCTTGCGGACGCGATCGCGCGGCAGGTACTCCGCCGCCATGTCGGCCAGGCAGACGATCCGCCCGCCGTCGGCCAGCACGCGCGCCGCCAGCTCGGAGTCCTGGTTGACGGGCCAGCCCGCGTCCCAGCCGCCGAGCTCGGCGACCGTGCTGCGTCGCCAGACCCCGGCGAAGACGCCGGTGTCGAGGTCGGACTCGGCGGGAGCGTCGCCGGCGGCGTCCAGCATCTGCCACTTGCGCGAGCCGCCGACGCCCAGGCGCGTGCCCAGGGCGAGCGCGACGCTACCCGACCAGCCGCCGTTGGCACGCGGCACGACCGGGCCGGCCACCCAGCGGACGTCGTCGTCGCCGCGCTCCAGCCGCTCGATGCCGGCGGCCAGGTAGCGCGGGGGGAAGAACGCATGGGCGTCCATACGGGCAACGTACCGCCCGCGAGCCTCGCCCAGCGCGACGTTCAGCCCCGCGGCCGTCGTGCGGTCCGGGTTGTCGAACACGCGGATGCGGTCGTCGGTGGCCGCCAGGCGCTCGAGCAGGGCGCGCGTGTCGTCGTCGGAGCGGCCATCGGCGAACACGAGCTCCAAGGAGAGGTCGCCGAGCTGCTGCGCGCACATCGCGGTGATCGTCTGGGGAAGGTGCGCAGCCTCGTTGAGCACGGGGATGAGCACGCTCACGTCAGGGGTTTGGTTCATGGCGGGTCGGGCTCCCGGTGGTGGTGCGGGCGATCGCGAGCAGCGCCGGTCCGAGGGCGAACAGCACCCACGTCCGGCGGTCGTCGACGTTGGACAGGAAGATCGAGGCGGTGAGCGCGCCGGCGATGGCGAGCATCGCCGCGTGAGAGAGGGCCGCCAGCTCGGAGTCGCCGGCGGCCTCGAAGCGGCGCCCGGCCCGCCAGCCGGCGGCCAGCGAACCGCCCGCGATGGTGGCGAAGAGCAGCACGCCGATCAGGCCGGTCTCGGCCCACAGCTGCAGGTACAGGTTGTGGACGACGATCCGCTCGCCGACGAGCAGGTCGCCGCGGGAGAACGAGCCGGGGCGGTCGAGGTACTGCGGGGACACGACGGGGAACTGGGCGAGCCCGACGCCGACGACGGGATGGGCCTGCGCCATGCGCAGCGCCACGGTCCAGATGTCCGTGCGGCCGCTGCCCCCGTCCGAGACGCTGGAGACGCGCTGCCAGGAGCCGGGGGACACGGCGAACCACATCGCCGCGGCGGCGGCCAGGACGACGATGAAGCCGAGCAGCTGGGCGCGCCGGCCGCGGAAGACGATGAGGGCCCCGAGGCAGGTGACCATGGCCGCGAGGAACCCGCCGCGCGACTCGGTGGCCGCGAGGCCGACGCCGAGGATCGCGACCGAGACCAGCAGGGCGAGGCGCATGAGCGGCTGCCCGCGGCGGGCGGCGAGCCCGGCGGCGAGCACGATCGCCGGGACGATCGCCGCGGCGAGGTAGTTGGGGTCCTGGCCGCTGCCCGAGAGGCGGGCGGTCGCGACCGAGTCGAACGCGTCGCTGGGACGCAGTCCGCCGGTCGCCGCGCCGATCAGCACCGACAGCACGGTCCCGGCGATGAAGGCGAGCATCACCCACCGCACCCGGTGCGGCTCGCGCAGCAGCGAGACCGCCATCGTGAAGACGGCCACGCACAGCACGAGCTGGACGATGCGCGGGCTCGCCTCGCCGTCGTGGGGCGCCCACAGCAGGGTGACGGCGGGCCAGACCACGATGCCGGCCAGGGCCGCCGCCTGCCGCGGATGGGCGCGCACGTAGGAGCGCAGGTCGGCCCGGCCGCCGATGAGCGCGCCGGCCCACGCGACGAAGACGATCAGCAGCGCGTAGTTGGAGCCGGCTCCGTGCGTGCCCTGCACCCCGTTGAGGAAGGCGAGCACGACCCAGCCGGCGAGGGCCAGCGACGGGTTGACGAACGCCAGCGGGATGAACGTGAGCGCCGCGAGCAGCCCGACGCCGAGGATCGGGCTGTGCGCGAGCAGGGCGCCGGCCACCGTGGCGGCGGCCAGCGCTCCTGCCGTTATCCGGCCCTGGGCGGGGGCTTGGGGCCGGAAGCTGAGGGGAACCGCGATCACGGAGCGGCGGCGGAGCTCGTGGGCCGCGAGGAGACCGGACCGGCCGCGGCCACGTCCGCGGGCGGGGCGTCCCGGGCGGGGATCGCGGGTCCGACGCGGGCCAGCGACGGCTGGATCTCGCCGGTGAAGCCGTAGTAGCCGGTCACCTTGCGCGTCCCGCCGACGAGGATCAGCCCGGTCGGGATGATCCCGAGGTGGGCGAGCGTCTCCTGCGTGAGCGCGAGCTCGTGGCGGTCCGTGGTCCCGGGCCGTGCGACGAGCAGCACGTCGTCGGCGTGGGCCATGAGCCGCAGCGCGTCCGCGACCCGTCCGAGCGGCGGCGTGTCGACCACCACGTAGTCGGCGAGGCCGCGCGCCTGCTCGATGAGCGCCGGCAGCTGACGCGTGTAGGAGTCGAACAGGGCGCCGGCATCGCCGACGGCCGGCGGGCTCAGAACGCGCAGGTGGCGCGTGCCCGGAGCGGGGACGAGAATGTCGGCCAGCCGCCCGTCCGTGCGCAGCAGGCGCAGCAGATCGCTGCGGACGCCGAGGCGGGCGCCGACCTCGCACTTACGCAGGTCGAAGTCCAGCAGGACGACGCGGCGCCCCGAGGAGGCCAGCGTCCGGGCGAGGGCGATGGCCGACGTGGTCTTCCCGTCGCCCTCCGATGCGCTGGTCACGACGACCACGCGGCTGGCCCCGTTGCGGCTGCGCGCCTCGAGCTGGATCTGCAGCGCTCGCAGGGCCTCCATCGAGCGGGCGGGCGGGATGTCGTGCTCGGCTGCCCGGCGGTCGAGCGGGATGCGTGCGAGCACGGGCAGGGAGGTCAGGCCGCTGAGCTCGTCCTCGTCGCGCACGCGGCGGTCGAGGTGCTCGATGATCAGCGCGCACGCGGTGCCCAGCGCCAAGCCCACGAGCAGCGCGAGCACGACGATCAGCGCCGTGGCCGGTCCCGAGGACGCGACGGGGGGCGACGCCGACTGCAGGAGCGAGAAGTTCGGATCCTGGCCCTCGGCGATGCTCTGCAGCGTGCTCGCCTCGCCGGCGAGGGTCGCGGCGGTGGCGGTGTCGGCCGCGAGCGCCTTCTGGCGCGCCCGCACGTTGGCGAGCTTCGTCTTGACCTGCGCCTGCAGGGTCTCCGCACGGGCGGCCAGGGCCGCGGTGGTGTAGGCGTTGGCGATGCGCGCGGACTGGGCGCTGTCGGGGCTCTTCGCGGTGATCGCGACGACGTTGCTGTTGCCCTGGGGCGCGACCGCGACCGCCGCGCGTAGAGCCGCGACGGAGGTGCCGCCGCCGAGCTGGCGCGCGGCGAGTACCGCGGCGCGGGGCGACGTCAGGATGGTCGCGGCGGTCGTCAACGTCCGGGTCGGGTCGACCGACTCGGTGAGGACGGGGAGCCCGATCGTGGCCGGGTCATCCGCGGCGGGGGTCACGAGGACCTGGGCGGTGGCCTGGTAGTCCGAGGAGCGCAGCTGGGACCACGCGATGCCGGCCAGCAGGGTCGTCAGGACGATCAGCCCGACGATCCACGGATGGCGGCGGACGGCGCGGCGGTATGGGTCCAGCGCGCTTGCCGCGGATGGACCGACGCGCGGCCCCGGCGTCGGGGAGGCGGAGCGGTTCACGGGGTCTCCTTCGTGGGGCGGTTCTCGGTCAGGGACTGCAGTGCGGTCTCGACCCGCGCGGCGACGCTCGGCCAGCCCGAGCCGTTCATCACGTGGGCATGGCCGGCGGCGCCCAGACGGGCGGCCAGCGCACCGTCGGTGACGACCGCCGCCAGCGCGTCGGCCAGCGCGCCGG
>JAOPZL010000341.1 GCA_025964175.1 Solirubrobacterales bacterium | reverse complement strand
GGCCGTTCGGCGGCGGCGCCCGCGGCCCGCACCGCCGCCGGCACCGCATCGGGCTCGCAGCGATCGCAGCAGGCGACCCCCGCGTCGGTGACCGGCGCGAGCCCGTCCCCGAAGTAGCGCAGGATCGCCGAGCGCCGGCAGCGCCGGCCCTCGACGTAGTCCCAGATCGCCTTGTACTGGCGCCAGCGCGCGCGCTCGGCGTCGGCGGCGCTGGACGTGCAGGCGGCGCGGGCGCGGCCGTCGTACGGGCCCAGGACGCGGCCGCGCAGCCGGTCCGGGGTCGACGGCGCCGGCTGCACCACGCCCGCGCGCGCGAGGTGCCCGACGATCGAGCGCACCTGCTCCTCCTCGCAGCCCTGGGCCACGAGCTCGTCGATGCCGAGGTCGTAGCGGTCCTCGGTCGCGCGGGCGCGCAGCCGCGTCGCGACACGCTGGAAGAGCCCGTCGTCGACGCGCCCCCGCTCGATGAAGAAGACGTGCAGCCCCTTGTCACGCGCCTCGGAGAACAGCAGCGCACGGGCGGGCTTGCCGTCGCGGCCCGCGCGGCCCGCCTCCTGGTAGTAGGCCTCCAGCGAGCCGGGGACCGACTCGTGGCAGACCGTGCGCACGTCGGCCTTGTCGACGCCCATGCCGAACGCGTTCGTCGCGACGACGACGTCGACCTCGCCCGACATGAAGCGCCGCTGCGCCTGCGCGCGCGCCTCGCGCCCGAGCCCCGCGTGGTAGGCGAGCACCTCGCCGTCCAGCGCGGTGGAGAGCTTCGCCGCGAGCGTCTCGGTCCCGGCCCGCGTGCCCGCGTAGACGATGGCCGGCCGCGCGGCCGGGTCGGCCAGGGCCGCGGCGATCCGGCGGTGCTTGTCGGTCGTCGTCTTGCACGGCACGACGGCGAACGTCAGGTTGGGCCGGTCGAACCCGGTCGCGACGCGGACCGGGTCGGTCAGCCCCAGCCGCTGCTCGATGTCGCGCGCGACCTGCGGCGTGGCGGTGGCCGTCGAGGCGATGATCGCCTTCGCCCCCAGCCATCGTGCGGCGTCGGCCAGGCGGAAGTAGTCCGGGCGGAAGTCGTGGCCCCACTGCGACACGCAGTGCGCCTCGTCGACGACGAACAGGCCGACGTCGACGCCCGAGATCCCGTCCAGGAACGCGCGCGAGGAGAACCGCTCGGGCGCCACGTAGAGCAGGCGCAGCTGGCCCAGCCGCGCGGCCTCGAGCACGAGGCGGTTGGCCTGCACGCCGGACTGGCCGTTGATCAGCGCGACGCCGTCGGTGATGCGCTGCAGGGACTCGACCTGGTCCTGCATGAGCGAGACGAGCGGCGAGACGACGATCGTCAGGTCGCGGCGCATCAGCCCCGGCAGCTGGTAGCAGAGCGACTTGCCCGCGCCGGTCGGCATGACGACGAGCACGTCGCGGTCCGCCATCGCCGCGTCGACCGCCTGCTCCTGGCCGGGGCGGAAGGCGGGGAAGCCGAAGTGCTGTGCGAGGGCGGCGCGGGGGTCCATCAGGGGCCGAACGCTAGCGCCGCGAGCGGCGCCAGGCGGGCGCCCGATGCAGAGTCGTCACACGTGCGCCGGGCGCGGGCCGAGCGCCCGTCAGGCGTGGACGACGGGCAGCTCGAGCGCGAACTTGCCGTTGGACGACTCGCCGTCCTCGAGCGGGTAGTGGCCCGAGAAGCAGGCGTCGCAGTGGTTGTCGGCCGAGCCGTTGACCGCCTCGTACACGCCCTCCAGCGAGAGGTAGTGCAGCGAGTCCGCTCCGAGCTCGGCGGCGATCTCCTCGGTCGTGCGACCGTGGGCGATCATCTCCTCGCGCGTGGACATGTCGATGCCGTAGTGACAGGGGTTGCGGATCGGCGGGGCCGAGATGCGCATGTGGACCTCGGCGGCGCCCGCGTCGCGCAGCATCTGCACGATCTGGCGCGTGGTGTTGCCGCGCACGATCGAGTCGTCGACGACCACGAGGCGCTTGCCGGCCACGACCTCGGGCAGCGGGTTGAACTTCAGCCGCAGGCCGTGCTTGCGCAGCTCCTGGCCGGGCTGGATGAACGTCCGCGCCACGTAGCGGTTCTTGACGAAGCCGTCGTCCTGGGGCAGGCCGGAGGCGCGGGCCAGGCCGCGAGCGGCGGCGTTGCCCGAGTCGGGCACGGCGATGACCATGTCGGCCTCGACCGGCGCCTCGCGCCACAGGATCTCGCCCATCTTCCCGCGCGAGACCTGCAGCACCTGGCCGCCCATGCGCGAGTCGGGGCGGGCGAAGTAGATGTACTCGAAGACGCAGAACGCCTCGCGCGCGCCCTCCACGACCTGCCGCGTCTGGATGCCACGCTCACCGAGGGTGACCATCTCGCCCGGGAGGACGTCGCGCATCAGCTTCGCGTTGATGATGTCGAAGGCGCAGGACTCGCTGGCCAGGACGAAGCGCTCGCCCATCTGGCCGAGGACGAGAGGGCGCAGGCCGGCCGGGTCGCGGAAGCCGATGACCTTCTTGTTCGTCATGACGACGGTCGAGAAGGCACCGCGCAGCCGCGGGATCACGTCGGCGATCGCATCCTCGATGCGCTCGGCCTCGTGGGTGGCGATGAGGGCCGCGATGATCTCGGAGTCCGACGTCGAGGAGAAGGAGACGCCGCGGGCGCGGAGCTCGGCGTGCAGCTCCACGGCGTTGGTCAGGTTGCCGTTGTGGGCGAGCGCGATCTCGTGGTGGTCGGAGCGCCAGACCGGCTGCGTGTTCTCCCACGCGTTGGAGCCCGTGGTCGAGTAGCGGACGTGGCCCACGGCCAGATCGCCGACCAGCGCGCGCAGCGACTGCTCGTCGAAGACCTGCGACACGAGGCCGAGGTCGCGCTGGGTCATGATGTGCCCGCCGACGTCGGTCGCGGCGATGCCGGCCGACTCCTGGCCGCGGTGCTGGAGGGCGAAGAGCGCGAAGTACGCGAGGCGGGAGACGTCGCTCTCGGGCGCGTAGATCCCGAAGACCCCGCACTCGTCGCGCGGTCCATCGCGGAGGTCTAGGGTCACGAGGGCAGTCTAGCTCGGCTGGGGGAGGTCTCCGCGCCGGGGCGGGAGATCAGCCGCGCAGGACGACGTCGAGGAGACCGGGGAAGCGTGCGTCGAGGTCGTCGCGGCGCAACTCCGTGAGCTTGGTGGTGCCGCGCTCGACCTGGCGGATGAGCCCGTTCTCGCGCAGGACGCGCCAGTGGTGGGTGCGGGTCGACTTGGAGACCGGGACGTCGATCGATCCGCAGGCACACGGCTCCACGCGGGCCGCGAGGGCGCGGACCATGGTGAGCCGAATCGGATCGCTGAGCGCGTGCAGCACCCCTTCGAGCCGAAGCTCGTCGACCTCGGGGTGATGCAGTCCGGACACGGTGGCGGTGGCCATGCGTTCCATTGTAGTACGAGAGACGTCGAACTTTGTTGTACGATGGTCCTCGAATCAGCGAATGAAGGACCACGTCATGCCCGTACCCGCTCCCGTCACCACCGCCTCCAGCCCCGTGCCCGTCCCCGCCCGTCCGAAGATCCGTCGCCTCGTCGTGTTCGGCGGCAGCCCCGCCGCGTGAGCCGCGTCGCCCGTCCCAACGCGGCCGTGGCCCTGGCCGCGAGCTCCCTCGCGTTCGCGCTCGTCCTCCTGGACACGACCGTCGTCAACGTCGCCCTGCCGGCCATCCGCGCCGATCTGGGCGCGACGACGAGCGGTCTGCAGTGGATCGTCAACGGCTACACCCTCGCGCTCGCCGCGCTGATGCTCAGCGCGGGCGCGCTGACCGCTCGCGTCGGTGCGCGTCGGCTCCTGCGCGCCGGGGTGACGATCTTCGCCGCGGGCTCGGTCGCCGCGACCCTCGCGCCGTCGGTGGGCGCGCTCGTCGCCGCCCAGGTGCTCCTGGGCATCGGCGCCGCCGCGCTGGTGCCCGCCTCGCTGACCCTGCTCACGCACGCCTACCGCGACCCCATCCGGCGCGCCCGCGCGATCGGGATCTGGGCCACCATCTCCGCCGCCGGGTTCGCGGGCGGACCGGTCATCGGCGGCATCCTCATCGACGCCTCCGGCTGGCGGCTGCTGTTCGCGCTCAACCTCCCGATCGTCGTGGCGATCGCCGTGCTGCTCTCGCGCGTGGAGGAGACCGAACGCACCCACGCCCGCGGACTGGACCTCCCCGGGCAGGCGACCGCGGTGCTGGCGCTCGGGGCGCTCGTCTTCGCCGTCATCGAGAGCCGCGCGCTCGGCTGGACCTCGCCCTCCGTGCTGGCCGCGTTCGCGCTGGCCGTCGCGAGCGGCACGGCGTTCGTGTCCATCGAGCGGCGTTCGTCGGCGCCGATGCTGCCGCTCTCGCTCCTGGAGTCGCGGGTCTTCAGCGCCTCGGCCGCGGCCGGAGCGCTCGTCTCCTTCGCCGTCTACAGCGAGCTGTTCCTGCTGTCGCTCTACTTCTCCGAGGTGCGCGGGCTGTCCGCGCTGCAGACCGGCCTCGCGCTCGCGCCGCAGCCCGCGATCTTCGCCCTGGCCGGAATTCCATCCGGTCGGCTCGTCGCCCGCATCGGGCCGCGGCTGCCGCTGCTCTTCGGCGGCCCGATCGCCGCGCTCGGCGCGGTCGTGCTCTCCACCGCGACCGCCGCGACGCCGTACGCGGTGCTCGTCGTCGGCATGGTCCTGTTCGGCTTCGGCGCGGGCGCCATCATCCCCGCGATCACCAACGCGGTCGTCGGCGACGTGCCCGCCGACAAGGTCGGCATCGCCTCGGCGGCGCTGAACGCCAGCCGCCAGACCGGCGGCGTGCTCGGCGTGGCGCTGCTGGGCGGGATGGCCGGCGACGGCGCCGCCGACCTGCTCCACGGCCTGCCCATCGCCCTCGCGATCTGCGCGGGAGCGCTCGCGCTGATCGCGCTGATCGGCGCGCGGACGGTGACCGCCGCGCGTCCCGTGGCCGAGCCGGAGATCGTGACCGCCGCCGCACGCTGAACGTGCACGAGGTCACGGTCCCCGCACGCCCCAGCCGCGAGGCTCTGACCCGACACGGCAATCCAGTGGCGCGACCACCCCGCCGGTCACACCGCCAACGCGTCATCCGTCACGCCGGCACGCATGGGCGGCGCCGCCCTGGGTAGCCGAACCCCATGTCCGACACCCGCTACTGGTTCGCCGGCTCCACCGAGGAGTTCACCCCGCCGCAGCTCCTCGAGCAGGCTCGTGCGGCCGAGGTGGCCGGCTTCGACGGCCTCGGCGTGTCCGATCACTGGGCCCCATGGTTCCCCGAGGGCCAGGGCAGCCAGGCGTGGATCACGCTGAGCGCGATCGGCCAGCGCACGACCAAGCCGATCGGCACGGGCGTGACCCCGATCGTCCACCACTACCACCCCGGCGTGGTCGCGCAGGCGTTCATGAGCCTCGAGTCGCTCTACCCCGGGCGCGTCTTCCTCGGCGCCGGCTCGGGTGAGTCGGTCAACGAGACGCCGCTGGGCCTGGACTGGCCCTCGGTGGCCGAGCAGCAGGAGCGCTTCGAGCAGGGGCTGGAGGCGATCACGCGGCTGTGGGCCGGCGAGACGGTGACCATGGACGCTGGCTGGTTCCGGCTCAAGGACGCCAAGCTGTGGACTCGCGCGCCCTCGCGTCCGAAGCTCTACGTCTCGGCGTTCGGGCCGCAGGCGGCGCAGATCGCCGCGCGGTGGGGCGACGGCCTGTGGACGCTCGGCGATCCCGAGCAGGCGCCCGAGGTCATCGACGCCTACCGCGAGGCGTGCGCGAACGCCGGTCGCGAGCCGGGCGAGATCATCCTCCACTCGGGGATGGCGTGGGCGGCGGATCGCGACGAGGCGATCCGCGGCGCGCGGCGCTGGAAGCCGACCCAGCTGCCGGAGCTCTACACCGACGACATCTGGTCCCAGGAGGACATGCAGCGCCGCGCCGACGAGCAGATGACCGACGAGGCCTTCGCCTCGGAGGGCTTCATCGTCAGCGACGATCCCGACGAGCACATCCACCGCATCCGCGAGATCGAGGGGCTCGGCGCGACCGTCGTCTGCCTCCAGCTGATCGGTCAGGCGGACCCCCTGGGGACGATCGGCATCTACGGCGATACGGTGCTGCCCGCCCTGCACGGCGCGCGCGTCTGATGCTGCGACAGTAGGAGGCGATGCGCGCCGGGGTCCTCTACGGAATCGGGGCCTACGGCCTGTGGGGGATCTTCCCCCTCTACTTCCACCTGCTCGACGACCTCGCGCCGACGGAGGTCCTCGCCCACCGCATCGTCTGGTCGCTGCTCGTCGTGGCCGGGATCCTCGTCGCCGGCCGGCGGATGTCGCAGCTGCGCAGGGTGATCGAGGACCGCCGCTCGCTGCGGCTGCTGTCGGCGGCGGGCGTGCTCATCGCGATCAACTGGGGCATCTACATCTACGCGGTCTCGATCGACCGCGTCATCGAGGCGGCGCTGGGCTACTTCATCACGCCGCTGGTCAGCGTCGCGTTCGGGATGGCGTTCTTCGGTGAGCGGCTGCGCGTCGGCCAGGCGGGCGCCCTCCTGCTCGGCACCGTCGCCGTCGTCGTGCTGACCGCGGTCGCCGGCGTGTTCCCCTGGATCTCGCTCATCCTCGCCGCCACGTTCGGGACCTACGGCCTGCTGAAGAAGCTGGCCGGCGTCGGCGCCGCGGAGAGCCTCGCCGTCGAGACGCTCGGCCTCGCCGGTCCAGCGCTCTGCCTGATCGTCGTGCTCGAGCTGACCGGGAGCGGGTCGTTCGCCGCCGGCGACCTGTCGACGACGCTGCTGCTCGTCGCCGCCGGCCCGGTGACCGCCATCCCGCTGCTGCTGTTCGCCGCGTGCGTGACGCGCGTACCGCTCTCCACCGTCGGCCTGCTCCAGTACCTGACGCCCGTCCTGCAGTTCCTCATCGGCTGGCTGGCGCTCAGCGAGCCGATGCCGACCGGGCGCTGGGTCGGCTTCGCGCTCGTCTGGGCCGGCCTGAGCCTGTTGACCTGGGACGGCCTGCGCCACGCGACCGGGCGGGCCGCCGCCGAGGAGCTGGAGACCGAGTTCGCGTGAGCCCTCGGGGCCCGCCTCACCCGCGAGACAGCAGCGCCGAACCTCCGGCCGCGCGACGCGGGATCGGCACCCCTAGGCGAACAGCTCGCCCAGCGCGGCGTGCGCGTTGCGCGCGTCGTCCAGGCGCAGCACGAACGACTCGCCCGCCACCGTCACGTCGAGCGCGTCGCCGCCGACGGTGCCGATGACGTCCAGGGCGACGTGCTCGCCCAGGGCGCGCAGCGCGTCGGGAGCACCGGAGACGACGAAGCCGCCCGTGCCCTCGCCGAACAGCCGCTCCAGCGCGTCCACGTCGCTCTCGCCCAGCTCGAGCACGGCGCCCATGCCGCCCAGCAGCGCCGACTCGGCGACCGCCGTGAGCAGCCCGCCCTCGGCGATGTCGTGGGCGCTGGAGAGCCGGCCGGCGCGGACCGCGCCGCGGATCGCCTCGTGCGCGGCGCGCACGGCGGCGACGTCGATCTCGGGCAGCTGCGTCGGCAGCGCGTCACCGCGCAGCTTGGCCAGCTCCGAGCCGGCCAGCCGCGGCGTGAACGGGCCGACGACCGCGATCGCGTCGTCCTCCCGCGCAAAGCCGGTACGGCCCGCGTGCAGCGGATCGGGCAGCTCGCCGACCATGCCGACGACCGGCGTCGGGTAGATCGGGCCTCCGCCGCCCTCGTTGTACAGGGAGACGTTGCCGCCGACCACGGGCACGTCCAGCGCGCGGCAGGCGTCGCCGAGCCCGCGGATCGCCTCGGTCAGCTGCCAGGCGATGTGCGGCTTCTCGGGGTTGCCGAAGTTCAGGCAGTTCGTCAGCCCCAGCGGCTCGCCGCCGGCGCAGGCGAGGTTCGCCGCGCACTCCAGCACGGCCTCGACCGCGCCGCGGTAGGGATCGGACGCGACGCGGCGGCCGTTGCCGTCGATCGAGATCGCGATCGCCGACCCCGTGGGCATCAGCAGCACCGCGGCGTCGGCCTGCTCGGGCCGGCGCACCGTGCGTGAGCCGACGAGGCAGTCGTACTGCTCGAAGAGCGGCTTGCGCGAGGCGATGTTGGGCGACCGCAGGAGGGCGATCAGCGCGCTGCGCGGATCGCCGGCCTGGTCGGCGCTGATCGTCGCGACCGGCGCCGGGTAGAGCGGCGCGTCGGGCGCGGCCGGCTCCAGGTCGTAGAGCGGGACGTCGTCGACGAGCGCCTCGACGGGGATGTCGCCGACGAGCACGCCGTCGTCGAAGATGTGCATGTGGCGGGTGTCGGTGATCGAGCCGATCACCGTGCCGCCGACCTCCCAGCGCTCGCACACCGCCAGCACCTCGGCGACGCGCTCGGGCGTGCAGACGCAGAGCATCCGCTCCTGCGACTCGGAGACCATGATCTCGAACGGCTCCATGTCCGCCTCGCGCAGCGGGACCTTGCGGACGTCGATCTCCAGGCCGACCTCGCCCTTGGAGGCCATCTCCGACGACGAGGAGGTCAGGCCGGCCGCGCCGAGGTCCTGCAGCGCGACGAGCAGCCCGCGCTGCAGCAGCTCCAGCGAGCACTCCAGCAGCTTCTTCTCCTCGAACGGATCGCCGATCTGGACGGTCGGGCGCTTGCTCGCGTCCGCGTCGCCGAGCTCGGCCGAGGCGAGCACGGAGGCGCCGCCGATGCCGTCGCGGCCGGTCGCCGCGCCGAAGAGGACGAGCTGGTTGCCGACGCCCGCGGCCGCCGACTTGATGAGCTCCTCGGTCCGCACCAGGCCGATGGCCATCGCGTTGACGAGGCAGTTCTGCTCGTAGGGCGCCTCGAAGTAGACCTCGCCGCCGACGTTCGCCACGCCGATCGAGTTGCCGTAGTGGCCGATGCCGGCGACCGCGTGCTCGAGCAGGTAGCGGGAGCGCTCGGAGGTCGGCTCGCCGAAGCGCAGCGAGTCGAGCACGGCGATCGGCCGCGCGCCGATCGCGAAGACGTCGCGCAGGATGCCGCCGACGCCGGTCGCCGCGCCCTGGAACGGCTCGACCGCGGACGGATGGTTGTGCGACTCGACCTTGAACGCGACCGACCAGCCCTCGCCGATGTCGACCGCGCCCGCGTTCTCCCCCGGGCCGAGCACGAGCCGCGGGCCCTCGACGGGCAGCGTCCGCAGCAGCTTCTTGGAGTGCTTGTAGGAGCAGTGCTCGCTCCACATGAGCGAGAACATCGACAGCTCGACCGCGTTGGGCTGGCGGCCGATGATCTGCACGATGCCGTCGTACTCGTCCTCGGTCAGCCCGAGTGCGACCGCGTCAGACCGGGACACGCGCGGCCATCGACTCGAAGATGCGCAGCCCGTCGACCGAGCCGGTGAGCGGATCGACCGCGTGCTCGGGATGGGGCATGAGGCCGAAGACGTTGCCCGCCGCGTTGCGCACGCCGGCGATGTCGTCCTGGGACCCGTTGAAGTTGTTGCCCGAGACGTAGCGCAGCACGACCTGCGAGAGCGGCAGGTCCGGCGCCACGTAGCGACCGGTCTGGTGCTTGGCCGGGATCGACAGGATGTCGCCGGTCGCGCACAGGTTGGTGAACGGCGTGTCGTGCTGGATGACCTCGAGGTCGACCTGGCGGCAGGTGAAGCGCAGCTCGGTGTTGGGCAGCAGCGCACCGGGCAGCAGGTGCGCCTCGCACAGGACCTGGAAGCCGTTGCAGATGCCGAGCACGAGGCCGCCGTCGTTGGCGAACGCGATCACGGACTCCATCACCGGCGAGAACCGGGCGATCGCGCCGACGCGCAGGTAGTCGCCGTAGGAGAAGCCACCCGGGACGACGATCGCGTCGACGTCCTGCAGGTCGCGGTCCCCGTGCCAGAGCAGGACGGCTTCGGCACCGGGCACGCGGGCGCAGGCCAGCTGCGCGTCGCGCTCGTCGCAGGACCCGGGAAACTGCAGCACCCCGAACTTCATGAAGGACTACCTCCGCGGGGCATCCGGCCCCGCGGTCTGAGACTGGTGTTCGCCATCCGGGCTCACGAGAGCGACCTCGTAGTCCTCGATCAGCGTGTTGGCGAGCAGGCGCTCGCACATCGCCTCGACCTGGCTGACGTCCTCGACGTCGAGCTCGACGAGCCGACCGACGTGGACGTTGTCCACGGCGGGGAAGCCGAGCGCGGGCAGGGCACGCGCGACGGCCTTGCCCTGAGGATCGAGGATGCCCTCCTTGGGGCGGATGAGGACGCGAACGCGGGGCACGCGTCCAATGTACTTCACCCCATGACCGGCTCGAGTGCGGCATCCTTGCGCGCTATGAGAGAGGGAGAAGGTCATCCGGCCGACCTGGGCGTGCTCGCGGCATCGCGCGCGCTGCGGGCTCGGGAGCTGTCGGCCGTCGAGCTGCTGCAGGCATGCGAGGAGCGGATCGCGCAGCGCAACGGCGGCGATCCGACGTTCCACGGGGCGCCTGAGGCGGTCAACGCGTTCGTGCGGCTGTACCCCGAGGAGGCGCTCGCCGCCGCACGGACCGCGGACGCGCGGCTGGCCGCCGAGGGGCAGGCCGCACCGCTGCTCTGCGGGGTGCCGATCGCGCTGAAGGACCTCTACGCGGTGGCCGGGCTGCCGTTGACCGCCTCCAGCGAGGTGCTGGCCGACGCGCCGGTGCCGACCGAGGACTCCGTCGCGTGGGCGCGGCTGCGCGCGGCCGGGATGGTCCTCGTGGGCCACACCCACACGCACGAGTTCGCCGCGGGCGGGACGACCGACCAGGTCGGCAACCCGTGGGACCTGACCCGCAGCGCGGGCGGCTCCAGCGGCGGCTCGGGCGCCGCGCTGGCCGCGGGGATGGTCCCCGCCGCGCTGGGCAGTGACACGTGCGGCTCCCTGCGAATCCCGGCGGCGCTGTGCGGCATCAGCGCGATCAAGCCGACCCGCGGCCGGATTCCGCTGGACGGCATCCTGCCGCTGGCCGCCTCCCTGGACCATCCGGGCCCGATGGCGCGCACGATCGCGGACTGCGCCGCGCTCCTGGCCGTCCTGGCCGACGGTGGCGCGCAGGAGACCCCGCTGATGCCGCCGACGGCAGCGATGGGCGAGCTCGCCACCCAGCCGCGGGCGGGGTCGGCCCCGCTGACCGGCCTGCGCATCGCCGTCACCGGCCGCTCCGAAGCCGGCCCCGCGGGCGCCGGCGGGCGCACCCCGTCGGGTGCGCTGGCGATCGAGGACGAGGTCGCCGCCGGGCTGGAGACCGCGATCGCCGTCGCGCGGGCGCTGGGCGCGACGATCGTCGAGCTCGACGCCCCCGCCGACCTCTCGGGCCACGACCTCAACCTGATCCTGCTGGCCGAGATGCACGCCCACCACGCCGCGCACCACGGTCGCCGCGAGGGCTACCGCGCGTCGATCCGCGAGCTGCTGGAGCTCGGCGACGACCCGATCCCCGCCGCCGTCTACCTCGGCGCCCAGGAGCGGCGCGCCGCCGTGGAGCGCCGCTGGCACGCGTGGTTCGCCGAGCACCGCATCGACGCGCTGCTGGAGCCGACCGTCCCGACCGTCGCGCAGCCGCGCGGCGCCGGGTACGACCCCGGCCACCTCGGCGGCGACGGCGACCCGCTCATCGTCCTGACCTCGACCTGGGACGTCACCGGGTTCCCGGTCGCCTCGCTGCCCACCGGGCTGGGGCCGGACAGCGGCCTCCCGGTCGGCGTGTCGCTCGTCGCCCCGCGCGGAGGCGAGGCGACGGTCGTGCAACTGGCGGTCGACCTCCAGGAGGCCGAGGGCGGGCTTACGCCGCCGTCCGCTCCAGCCAGGCCGTGAACGGCTCGCCGGTGATCTTCTCGTAGGCCTCGACGTAGCGCTCGCGGGTCCCCTGGGCGATCAGCTCGGGGATCGGCGGCGCCGGCGGCTGCTTGTCCCAGCCCGACTCGCTCGCCCAGTCGCGGACGTACTGCTTGTCGAACGAGGGCTGGCCCTGGCCGACGACGTAGGTGTCGGCGGGCCAGAAGCGCGAGGAGTCCGGGGTGAGGACCTCGTCGCCGACGGTCAGGACGCCGTCGTCGTCGAGGCCGAACTCGAACTTCGTGTCGGCGAGGATGACCCCGCGCGAGCGCGCGTGCTCGGCGGCGAAGGCGTAGAGCTCGATCGAGGCGGCGCGGACGCGGTCCATCAGATCGCGGTCGCCGACGAGCTCGGCGGCGCGGTCGAAGTCGATCGTCTCGTCGTGGCCCGCCTCGGCCTTCGTCGACGGGGTGAAGATCGGCGACGGCAGCTGCTCGGACTCCTGCAGGCCGGGCGGGAGCTCCAGGCCCGAGATCGAGCCCGTCGCCTGGTAGTCCTTCCAGCCCGAGCCCGTGATGTACCCGCGCACGATGCACTCGACGGGCAGCATCTTCAGCTTGCGCACGACGAGCGCGCGGCCTCGCGCCTCGTCGGGGACGCCATCGGTTTCCGACAGCGCGTGGTTGGCCACGATGTGCCGGGTCTTGGCGAACCAGAACGCGGAGAGGCCCGTGAGGACCTTCCCCTTGTCCGGGATCCGCGTGGGATGGACGACGTCGTAGGTCGAGATCCGGTCCGACGCGACCATCAGCAGGCGATCGCCCAGGTCGTACGACTCACGGACCTTCCCCGAAGCCACGAGCGGCAGATCGGCGAGGGTGGTCACGCGATCGACAATAACGGGCTACGCCGCCGGAAGCCGCCCGACGATCGCCTCGGCGTGGCGCGTGTACCGCGTCAGGTCGAAGGTCGCGTCGAGGTCGATGCCCAGGTCGCGGGCGCCGATCAGCTCGCGCAGCGGCGTGCCGGTGTCCCATGCGCGCTGGGCGTCCTCCTGGACGATCCGGTAGGCGTCGTCGCGGGTCATCCCGGTCTCGATCAGCGCGAGCAGGACGCGCTGGGAGAACAGGGCGCCGTGAGTCGCGTCGAGGTTGGCCAGCATGCGGTCGGTGTGGACGACCATCCCCTTCGCGATGCGCGTGCCGAGGCCGTGCATGTAGTCGAGCAGGATCGTCGCGTCGGGCAGGATCACGCGCTCGGCGCCCGAGTGGGAGATGTCGCGCTCGTGCCACAGCGCGACGTTCTCGACCCCGGCCTGGCCGTAGCCGCGCAGGACGCGCGCGAGGCCGGTGATGCGCTCGGTCGTGATCGGGTTGCGCTTGTGGGGCATCGCGCTGGAGCCCTTCTGCTGCCCGGTGCGAAACGGCTCCTCGACCTCGCGCACCTCGGTGCGCTGCAGGTGGCGGATCTCGGTCGCGAAGCGCTCCAGCCCGGCTCCGGCGAGCGAGATCGCCTGCAGGACCTCGGCGTGGCGGTCGCGCGGTACGACCTGGGTGGAGACGATCTCGCCCTTCAGCCCGAGGCGTTGCAGCACGCGCGCCTCGAAGTCGGGGCCGAGCGATGCGTACGTGCCGACGGCGCCCGACAGCGCGCCGTGGGCGACCTGGTCGAACGCGGCCTCCAGGCGCAGCGCGTTGCGATGGGCCTCCATCGCGTAGCCGGCGAGCTTGATGCCGAAGGTGGTGGGCTCGGCGTGGACGCCGTGCGTGCGGCCGGTGCAGACCGTGTCGACGTGCGTGCGGGCCTGCTCGGCCAGCGCGCGGTAGTACTCCCACGCGCCGGCGACGAGCTTCTCGCCGACGGCCTGCAGCTGCAGCGCGAGCGCGGTGTCGAGCACGTCGGAGGAGGTCAGGCCGAAGTGGATCCAGCGGCCGGCGGGACCGGCCGAGCCGGCGAGGACGTCGACGAACGCGGCGACGTCGTGGTCGGTGATCGCCTCGCGCTCCTGGACGGCCGCGACGGTGAAGGTCGCGGCGCGGATGGCCTGGAGCTCCTCCTCGGTCGGCCCGTCCAGCGCCTCCGCGGCGGCGACCTCCACGCGCCGCCAGCTCTCCATCTTCGCCTCGTCCGTCCAGAGGGCCCCGAGTTCGGGGCGCGTGTAGCGCTCGATCACCGTTCGATCGTAGGCGACCCGCCGCCGCGAATTGCCTTACCCTCGCCGCGGGCATGGCGGCGATCGAGGCAGAGGGGCTGCGCAAGGAGTACGGCGACGTGATCGCGCTGGACGGCGTCGACCTGCGCGCGGAGGAGGGCAGCGTGCTCGGCGTGCTCGGCCCCAACGGCGCCGGCAAGACGACCACCGTGCGGATCCTCACGACGCTCCTGCGCCCCGACGGCGGCTCCGCGCGCGTCCACGGTCTCGACGTCGTGCGCGACGCGGCCCGGCTGCGCGGCGAGATCGGGCTGACCGGCCAGAACGCCGCGGTCGACGAGGCGCTCACCGGCCAGGAGAACCTGATCCTGTTCGGCCGCCTCTACGGGCTGCGGCGCGGCGCGGCGAAGGAGCGCGCCGGCGAGCTGCTGGAGCGCTTCGCGCTGAGCGCCGCCGCCTCCCGCCTGGTCGGGACGTACTCGGGCGGCATGCGCCGTCGCCTGGACCTCGCCGCCGCGCTGGTCGCGCGGCCGCCCGTCCTCTTCCTCGACGAGCCGACCACCGGCTTGGACCCGCGTAGTCGCATCTCGCTGTGGGAGACGATCGAGGCGCGCGTCGCCGCCGGCACCACCGTGCTGCTGACCACCCAGTACCTCGACGAGGCCGAGCGTCTCGCCGACCGGATCGTCGTGATCGACCACGGGAAGGTCATCGCCGAGGGCACCGGCGCCGAGCTGAAGGACCGCGTCGGCGGTGATCGCCTGGAGATCGAGCTGGGCGACCTCGGACAGGTCGGCGCCGCGTCGGCCGCGCTGGCCGAGCTGGCGATCGCGCCGACCACCCTGCACGACGGCATCCTGCGCGTCGCCGTCGCCCCGGCCGACGGCACGCTGGTGCAGGCGCTGCGGCGGCTGGACGCGGCGGGCGTCGCCGTCGACGACCTCTCGCTGCATCGCCCCACGCTCGACGACGTGTTCCTCACGCTGACCGGGCATTCGGCCCAGGACGCCGCCGCCGACGCGGAGGAGGACGCCTGATGTCCGCCGTCGGCGACGCGCTGCTGATGGCGCAGCGCAACCTGCGTCGTATCCCGCGCAACCCGGACCTGCTGGTCGGCGTGACCTTCCAGCCGGTGATGTTCGTCGTCCTGTTCACGTACGTGTTCGGCGGCGCGATCAAGACGCCGGGCTTCGACTACATCGACTTCTTCCTGCCCGGGATCGTCATCCAGATGATCTCGTTCACCGGCTACGCGACCGCGCTGGGGATCAGCGACGACCTGCGCAAGGGCCTCATCGACCGCTTCCGCTCGCTGCCGATGTCGCGCTCCGCCGTCCTCGCCGGGCGCACGCTCAGCGACGTCGGGATGAACGTGATCGCGCTGGCCACGATGCTCATCTGCGGCTTCGTCGTCGGGTTCGGCTTCAACTCCACGCCGGGGAAGATCGCCGCCGGGGTCGGGCTCGTGCTGCTGTTCGGCTACGCGATGTCGTGGGTGTACTGCTTCGTCGGGCTGATCGCGTCCTCGCCCGAGTCGGCCTCGGCGATGATCACCGTCGTCATCTTCCCGCTGAGCTTCGTCTCGTCGGCGTACGTCCCGACCGACTCGATGCCGAAGGTGCTGCGGGCGATCGCGAACGCCAACCCGATCACGACGATCGTCGATGCGCTGCGCTCGCTGTGGGTGGGGACGCCCGCGGGGACCGACATCGCGTTCGCGGTGCTGTGGTGCGTGGGGATCATCGCCGTCTTCTCGGTCCTCGCCACCGCGAAGTACCGCAGCACCGTCGCGCGCTGAGCACGCGCCCCCGGGCGCCGGGCGTCAGATGCCGAGGATGCGCGCCGCGAGGATCGCCGCGTTCTTTGCGTTGTTCAGGCCGACGGCCGCCACCGGGACGCCGGGGGGCATCTGGGTGATCGAGAGCAGCGCGTCCAGGCCGCCCATGGCCGACAGGCGGCTGGTCAGCGGGACGCCGATGACCGGCAGATCCGTGTGGGCGGCGACGACGCCCGGCAGCGCGGCGGACAGCCCGGCGCCGGCGATGATCACCTTGAGGCCGCGCATGCGGGCGTTCTTGGCGTACTCGGCGACCGTGTCGGGCACGCCGTAGGCGGACATCACGCGGACCTCGTGCATGATGCCGCGCGTCGTCAGCTCCTCGGCCGCCTTGTTCATCTCGTCCATGTCGGACTCGGAGGCCATGACGATGCCGACGCGCGGTGCGTCGAC
>JAOPZL010000343.1 GCA_025964175.1 Solirubrobacterales bacterium | reverse complement strand
CCGTCGCCGCTCGAGGCCCGTAAACGGCTTCTCCCGGATTTTGGTCCGCGACGCGCAGACCCCTTTTTCGCCGTTCTCGGACGCCGGCTGGGCTGAGATCGGCCGCAAGGAGGTGACCAGGCTGCCGTCGAGGTCCGGCGCGTTGAGCTCGCGCGCGAGAAGCGGGGGCGCCGGACGTTGACGACTCTCAGCGTCGCCAACAGCCCGCACCCCTCGGGCACGGACTCGGCCCGCCGGGGATGGCCGGCCGAGCGCGATGCAGCGAGGATCGCATGGGGCTCGAGTTCTGCCCGGGAGCCACGCCGTTCCCCGGGCGTCCGAAGTCTTCGCACCCGTCCCGAGCGCCCCCTTTCAGGGCGTCCGGGACACCGCCCGCCATGGCACCGCGCGGCCGCGTGTGTTTCACCGTCAGGAAAAACGTGAAACGTCAGCCCGCCGCGTGGCCCGCGGACCGCAGTGCCGCCACCGCGTCGTCCAGGCGATCCGCGTGCACCAGGAGGACATCGGTGTCGTAGGTGGACAGGGCGAAGATGGTGATTCCCGCTGCCGCGAGGGAACTGGCCAATGCGGCGAGGATCCCGGTCAGCGCGAAGTCCAGCGGGCCCTGGACCTCGAGCGCCCGCCAGTCGTGCTGCACCACGAGTGCCTCGTCGAAGGGAACCCGGTCCGTGGCGCAGACGACGGTCAGCTCGTCGTCCCGGCGCAGGACAGCGGCCAATCCAGGGCCGGAGAACGCCCAAACCGGCGGCGCGGTCGTCCCCTCGAGACGCACGATGGCCAGGATCTCGGGCAGCACGCGGAGGGCCAGGGGAGGCGAGGTCACGCCGCCAAGCGTGCCACAGGCCGCTCTGTGCCCGGACCGCGCAGGCGGGCGCCGCACCCCCGGCGCCGTCGGCCGCCCGAACCGCCGCTGCGACCTTCACCATGCAGGGGGTGAGCTCTGCCGCCCCCGATGACTGGCGCCTGCGCCTGGACGCCGTCCTGCGGGCGCACGGCGTGGACACGCCCGATGCCGGCGCCCGCCTTGCCAGCCTGCTCGAGCTGCTCGCCGACGATCCCACCGCGCCGACCACGGTGACGAACCCCGCGGATGGCGTCGACGTCCACATCACCGACTCCCTCGAGGCCCTCGCCCTGCCGGTCCTCCAGGAAGCGGGTCGGATCGCCGACATCGGCACGGGAGCCGGCTTCCCCGGGATCCCGCTGGCCGTGGCATTGCCCGCGGCCCGTGTGGATCTGGTCGAGAGCCTGGGCCGCAAGTGCGCCTTCCTCGCTCGCGCCGTGGAGGCGGCACGGACGCCGAACGCGGCGGTCGTGTGCGCCCGGGCCGAGGAGTGGTCGGCGCGCGACGTCGACGTCGTGACGGTCCGCGCGGTCGCGCCGCTGGGCGTCCTCGCGGAGTACGCGGCACCGCTCCTGCGCCTGGGGGGGACGCTCGTGGCGTGGAAGGGCGTCCGCGACGCGGCGGAGGAAGCGCAGGGGTCGGCCGCAGCCGAGGTCGTCGGGCTCGAGGCGGGGGAGATCGTGACCCTTGCGAGCCGGCCAGGGGCCGACCACCGTACCCTCCACCTCTACCGCAAGGTTCGGCCCACGCCCGATCGCTTCCCACGTCGGCCGGGAATGGCCCGCAAACGGCCACTCTGAGCATCTGATCGAGGGTTCGTTCGCGAACGAACCCTCCGAAACCCCCGATTTGACCGACCGATCGGCCCGGTACCTTGGGGGCCATGGGTACGACCTACGCCATCGCCAACCAGAAGGGTGGCGTGGGCAAGACGACGACGGCCGTCAACGTTGCCGCGTGCATCGCGGAGGCCGGCTACCCGACGCTCCTCGTCGACATCGACCCGCAGGCCAACGCCACCGTCGGGCTGGGGCTCGCCAAGGATCTCGAGCCGTCGATCTACGACGTCATCAGCGGCGACGCCACGGCGGAGGAGGCCCTGCGCCCGTCCGATGTCGACGGCCTGACCGTGCTGCCCGCCAGCCCGCACCTCGCCGGCGCGAACATGGAGCTGCCGCGCATCGCCGGCTCGGAGAACCGCCTGCGCGACGCGCTGGAGCCGATCAAGGACCGCTTCGAGTTCATCCTCCTCGACTGTCCGCCATCGCTCGGGCCGCTGACCGTGAACGCGCTCGTTGCCGCCGATCGCGTCATCGTGCCGGTCCAGACCGAGTACTTCGCCCTGGAGGGCCTGGCCGGCCTGCTCGACACGCTGGCCCTCATCCAGCGCGAGCTCAACCCGCGCCTGACGATCGCCGGGATGCTGCTGACGATGCACGACAGCCGGACGCGCCTGGCCCGCGACGTCGAGCGCGAGGTGCGCGAGCACTTCCCGTCGCTGGTCTTCGACACGGTGATCCCGCGCAACGTCCGCATCGGCGAGGCCCCGAGCTACGGCCGCCCGGTCATCCACCACGATCCGCTCTGCGCCGGGGCGGATGCGTACTTCGAACTGGCCAAGGAGGTCGCCGCACGTGCCTGACCCCGCCCGCCCGCGGCCGAAGGCCTCGACGAACCGCGGCATGGGCCGCGGCCTCTCGGCGATCCTCTCGGTCTCCACGGCGCCGTCGGACGGTGACCCGGCCGACGAGCTGCGCCAGCTCCCGATCGACCTGATCCAGCCCAACCCGAAGCAGCCCCGCCGGCGCTTCGAGGAGGAGCCGCTCCAGGCGCTTGCCGACTCGCTGCGTGAGCGCGGCGTCCTGCAGCCCATCCTGGTGCGGCCGATCCCCGGCGGGCGGTACGAGCTGGTCGCCGGTGAACGCCGCTGGCGCGCCGCGCAGCTGGCGCAGCTGGACACGGTTCCCGCCCTCGTGCGCCCGCGCGAGGACGCTCAGGCCCTCGAGGTCGCGCTGATCGAGAACATGGCCCGCGAGGACCTCAACCCGATGGAGGAGGCGCGTGCCTGCGCCGCCCTCGTCGAGGAGCTCGGTCTCACGCGCGAGGACGTCGGTCGCCGCGTCGGCCGCTCCCGCGTCGCGGTCTCCAACCTGCTGCGCCTGCTCGACCTGCCCGACGAGGCGATCGAGCTGCTCGAGGCCGGCGACCTCAGCGAGGGCCACGGCCGCGCCCTGCTGCTGGCCGAGGACCACGCCGACCGCCGCTCCCTGGCCCGCTCCGCCGCGGTGGAGGGATGGTCGGTCCGCACGCTGGAGAGCCGGGCCCGCGCCGCCGACCACAGCGACCGCCGCAGCGCCGCGGGACGGGCGACGACGCCAGCCGCGCCCCGCGTCCACCCCGATCAGAGCGCGGCCGCTCGCGAGATCGCCGACGCGCTCTCGGCCGCTCTCGGCCAGGACGTGAGCGTCTCTGTGCAGGGCGACGGCTACCGCGCCGAGCTGCGCTTCGACGGCCTCGACCAGGCCCTGGACCTGGCCCATTCGCTGCGTCCACGCGCCGTCTCCTAGCTGGCCGGCGCGGCTCGCTATCATTCCCCGCCGCGGGCGATTAGCTCAGTCGGTTAGAGCGCTTCTCTGATAAGGAAGAGGTCCCAGGTTCGAATCCTGGATCGCCCATGTCGCACCCCCCGAGCCCCGCCCCGGCGGGGCTTTCTCGTTCCCCGGGCCCTGCCGGAGGAGAAGGTCCTCCGGCGGCGAGGCGCAACAGGAGATGGTGCCATGGTGCGCACCGCGGCGGTGGGCGGTCTGTCCACACTTGGTCGCTGTGGGCTTGGTGGTGATTGACAGCCACCGGGCTCGCCGGAATGGTCGTCACACATGACTGGGATCAACACGCACGGCGTGCAGGCTGCCGCATCCGTCGACGGCGTCTTCGACAGTCCGCTCGCCGAGGTCGACCCGCAGGTCGCCGTCGCCGTACGTGCAGAGCTGGCGCGTCAGCAGAACACGCTGGAGATGATCGCCTCGGAGAACTTCGTCCCGCGGGCGGTGCTGGAGTGTCAGGGGAGCGTGCTGACGAACAAGTACGCCGAGGGCTATCCGGGCCGTCGCTACTACGGCGGCTGCGAGCACGTCGACGTGATCGAGCAGCTGGCGATCGACCGCGCGAAGGAGCTCTTCGGTGCCGAGCACGCGAACGTGCAGCCGCATTCGGGCGCGCAGGCAAACGCGGCCGTCTACCACGCGCTGCTCCAGCCGGGCGAGACGCTCCTCGGCCTGGCCCTGCCACACGGGGGTCACCTGACGCACGGCATGAAGCTCAACGTCTCGGGCCGCCTCTACAACGCCGTGAGCTACGGCGTCGACCCCGAGACCGGGCGCATCGACATGGACGCGCTCGAGCGTCAGGCGCAGGAATGCGCGCCCCGCATGATCGTGGCGGGATGGAGCGCATATCCGCGCACGCTCGACTTCGAGCGCTTCCAGCAGATCGCATACGACGTCGGCGCGCTCCTGTTGGTCGACATGTCGCACTTCGCCGGGCTGGTCGCCGCCGGCCTGCACCCCAACCCCGTGCCCTACGCGGACGTGGTCACCACCACGATCCACAAGACGCTCGGCGGACCGCGCAGCGGCATGATCCTCTGCCGCTCCGAGCACGCCAAGAAGATCGACTCCGCCGTCTTCCCCGGCCAGCAGGGCGGCCCGCTTCAGCATGTCATCGCGGCGAAGGCGGTGGCCCTCAAGATCGCGGGCTCTGACGCGTTCCGCGAACGCCAGCAGCGCACGCTCGATGGCGCCAGCGCGATCGCGGCGGAGCTGATCGCCGGCGAGCAGGACGGCATCCGCGTGCTCAGCGGTGGAACCGACGTGCATCTCGTGCTCGTCGACCTGCGCCTCAGCGACCTCGACGGCCAGCAGGCGGAGGATCGGCTCGACAGCATCGGGATCACGGTCAACCGCAACGCGGTTCCCAACGACCCGCGCCCGCCCATGATCTCCTCGGGCCTGCGGATCGGCACGCCGGCGCTCGCGACGCGCGGGCTGCAGGTGGAGGACTTCCGCGAGCTCGGGCGCGTGATCCGCACGGCCCTGAGCCCGGGCTTCGAGGCCAGGCGGGACGAGCTCGCGGGTCAGGTGGCGGCGCTCGCCGCACGCTACCCGCTGTACGCCGACCTGTGAGCACCGAGGCGGTCAGCGTCGTGGAGACCTGAGCTGCTCGACCTTGAGCGCCATCTCCAGTGTGAGGAGGTCCTCGCGGGCGAGATCGAGCCCCGTGAGGACCTCGATGCGCTCGAGCCGCTGGCGCAGGGTGTTCGGGTGCACCATCAGCGTCCGTGCGGTCTCCGTGACGCCACGGCGGTCGGCGAGATACTGCTCGAGCGTGGCGACGAGCTGGCTGCCGCGGCGCCGGTCGTACTCCCTGAGGACCTGGATCGCCTCGAGGAGCGGGTCCCCGCCGGCCTCTCCATCCATCAGGTGGACGAGGTATCGGTACGGGCCCAGATCGCGGTAGGCCATCGCGGTGCCGGACGGCTTCAGCGCACCGCCGACCTGGGCCGCGTGGGCCGCCTGCCGCAGCCCGTCGGGCGCATCCTCGGGCCCGTTGCGCGCCTCGCTGCGGCCGATGCTGACGCCGCTCGCGCGCGCAAGCCGGTCGAGCGTCTCGTCGAGCACCCCGAGTTCGCGGTCGCTTCCGCCGGACGGCAGCGGGACGAGTGCACGGATGTCGTCCGCGCCGACGTCGCACAGCGCGCCGGGGACATGCCGGCGCAGGCCGCGCTCGACGCGTTCGGCGATCTGTGCCCACGCCTGCGCCGCGCCCTCGCTCTCCCGCGAGCGGCGGGCAGCGATGAAGACATGTGCGGAGGCGATCTCGCAGCGCGCGGCGTGGGCCGCGCGCTTGGCGTCGTCGGGGTCGCCGCGCTCGAGGGCGGCGAAGAGGTCGCGGACGATGTTGTCGTCGGTCAGGCGCTCGATCAGCTCCGCCTTCTTGAGCGCCACCGCAGCCTGGTTGGCGACCGCCTTCAGCAGCTCCCCGGCGTCGTCACGGAGCGCGCGCGAGCTCGCCGACACGAGCACGCCGAGGTGCTCTCCGCCGGCCGCGAGGCTGGCGACGCGGACCTCCTTGATGCCGGCGTCGAACGCGAGCGCGTCGCGGACGCGGCGCATGGACGCGTCATCGCGCCGCTCCCGCTGCGCCAGCAGGTCCAGCAGGATCGCGTTGACGTTGGCCGAGCGGACGTCCAGGTCTCCGTCGGCGGGCGGGTCGGCGGCCACGAGCTCGAGCTGGCGCAGCTGCGGATCGAGCGCATAGAGTCGGACGTGGTCGCTGCCGAGGAGCGACCGCACGCCCCGGGTGGCCTCGAGGTAGAGCTCCTCGCGCCCGGCGACGGCGGCGATGCGCTGGCTCAAGGTCGACAGCGCGCTGAGCGTCGCGACGCGCCGGCGCGCGTCCTCGTAGAGCTGGGCGTTCTCGATGACGCCTGCCATCAGCGGCGCCGTGTGCGTGAGCATGTTCAGCGTGCGGACGTCGAACTCGCGCGGCGCGATCGTGTGCAGCACGATCACGCCCATGATCGTCCCGCCGCGGGAGG
>JAOPZL010000273.1 GCA_025964175.1 Solirubrobacterales bacterium | reverse complement strand
CAGGACGAAGGCGAGGTGCGGTCCGGGGAGCAGCCAGTCCGGCAGCGTCGGGCCCTCCACGCTCAGCGCGATCCGCCCGACGTGGGCGCGGGCGCGCACCGAGATGTCGATGAGGCCGGTGCCGCCGCCGGGCAGCGCCTGGCGGTCGCGCAGGACCAGGGCGAGCGGGATCGCGCGCGGCCGGGCGTACACGCGGGCGTCCACGCGCCAGCCGTCGCCCACCGCCTGCACGCTGCCGTCGCCAAACGAGAAGCGGGCCAGCGCCTTGGGCAGCGCCCACTCGGTGCGCCCGCCGTGGATCGAGGGGATCGAGTCGACGGCGATGAAGGGGACGTGCGCGGCCGGCAACGGCGCCTCGGCCAGCATGACCGGCGAGGCGAGGATCTCGCCGTAGGGGCCGACCGGGCTGGCGCGGTAGCGCACGAACGCGCCGATCGTCAGCGGCAGCGTGCGGCGGCCGGCGAGCTCGGGCGGCAGCAGCTCCGCCGCTGCGGGCGCGGCGCGATGGACCCAGAAGACGGCGTCGGCGACGGTGTCCCACGGCGCGCTCGCCGACACGGCCGGCATGAGCGCCGCGACGGCGTTGGACAGGGCCGACTCGGGGACACCGGCGATCCGCTGCAGCGGGTCGATCGTCTCCAGCGTCATGCGGCCGCCCCGCGGCGGAGCCTGTGGGGGGTGCGCGCCCGGGATCGCAGCTCCCAGGGCGAGCATCTCCTCATCGCGCGAACAGCGGCTCGGGGTTCGCGGTCGCGGTCTTGCCCGCAACCGCGCGCGCGCCGACCGGCGCGGCCGGGGTCGCGCCCTCCTTCGCCGGGATCGCCGCCATCGCCCGCTCGGTCATCGCGGTGATGGTCAGCGACGGGTTCACTCCGACGTTGGCGGGCACGGCGGAACCATCGCACACGAGCAGGTTGGAGTACCCGAACACGCGCTGGTCGGCGTCGACCACACCGTCGTCGGGCGTGGCGCCGATCGCCGCGCCGCCGAGGATGTGGGCGGTCGTCGGGATCGAGAGCGCCGCCTCGAGGATCGACGAGGACGCGACGCCGCCGGTGCGCTGCGCCATCCACTCGGTGACGTGGTTGGCGACCGGGATGAAGGACGGGTTGGGCTTCTCGGGATCCTGCTCGGTCTGCAGGCGAACGCGGCCGGACCGTCCGGTCGTCGCCCGCAGGTTGATCGCGTTGTCCAGCGACTGCATGACGAGCACCACGATCGTGCGCTGCGCCCAGCCGGGCTTCAGCGCCACGTCGAGCAGCCGGCGCGGATGGCGCAGCATCTGGCCCAGCAGCTTCAGCGGCCGCGTGACCCGTGAGCCGTCGCCGGTCAGCAGCGTGAACATCCACCGCATCGCCCCGCCCTCGCGGCCGTAGACGACGGTCTCGATGTGGGTGTGCGGGTCCGGGTAGATCGACGAGGTGATCGCGACGCGCGTCTGCAGGCGGGTCGCCTGGTCGGCCGGGACCGTGACGGCGAGGACCGCCTCGCTGTTGGTGCGCACGAGCTCGCCCAGCCGCGGCGAGAGCGCCGGCAGGTCCCCGTCCGCGCGGGCCTGGGCCAGCAGCCGGTTGGTGCCCAGCGCCCCGCCGGCGACGACGACGCCGCGAGCGCGGACGGTGCGGCGGTCCTTGCGCAGCCACGCGCCGGTGCGCTCGTGGACGACCTCCCAGCCCTCCGAGCCGGCGGCGCCCTCCCCCCCGATGGGGCGCAGCGCCACGACCTGGCGGTCTGCGGAGATCCGCGCGCCGCGCTTGCGCGCGAACCACAGGTAGTTCTTGGGCAGCGAGTTCTTGGCGCCGACCGGGCAGCCGACCATGCAGCGCCCGCACGCGGTGCAGCCGGTGCGCGCCGGTCCCTCGCCGCCGAAGTACGGGTCGGCGACCGTCTCGCCGGGCGTGTCGAGGTAGGTCCCGACGCGCGCCTTGCGGTAGGTCGCCTCCACGCCGGTCTCGCGGGCATACTCGAGCAGGAGCTGGTCGGCGGGGTCGTCGGCGACGACGTCGGTCACGCCGAGCATCCGCTGGGCCGTCTCGTAGTGCGGCGCCAGCTCGGCCCGCCAGTCGCGCAGCCCGCCCCACTGGGGATCCTCGAAGAACGCGGGCGGCGGGACGTAGAGCGTCATCGCGTAGCCGAGCGAGCCGCCGCCGACACCCGCCCCGGAGACAACGAGCACGTCCTTGAACGGCGTGATGCGGAAGATCCCACGCAGCCCCGCCTTGGGCGCGTAGAAGTAGCGGCGCAGGTCGAAGGTCGAGCGCGGCATCTTGCCGTCCTCCCGATCGGAGCCCTGCTCGAGCACGAGCACCGAGTGCCCCTTCTCGGCCAACCGCAGCGCGCTCACCGATCCGCCGAAGCCGGAACCGATCACCACCCAGTCGACGGCCTCCTCAGCACCCCTGGTGGATGACGCAGGCGTCATCTTTGAGAGGGTACCGGACGGTCAGCGCGAGATGTCCCGCTGCAGGAGCGTGTTGCCCTTCTCGAGCTGCTCCTTCGTGGCCGCGCCGACCGACTTCACCCCGGTCTTGCGGTTGATCCGCGCATGGATGTCGCGGTGGGACTCCCCCGTCTTGCGCGAGAGCTGGGCTACGAGCTTGGCGCGTTCGTCTCGCAGCCGCTCCCGCATCTCGTACGCGGTCTCGTTCTCCGGGACGCCGGCCGCCGCGGGCACCGCGGACGGGATCGCGGAGATCGGCGCCTGGACGCCGCCGAACGCCTCCAGCGCCGCGTGCGGCTTGGGCTCCTCGAAGGAGAAGAGCTGCATCGTCGTCTCCGAGAGGATCGCCTCGTCCAGCGTCGCGCCGGTCGAGGACAGCGACTCGAAGCCCTCGCCCTTGGGCTTGCGCTCCTGCTCCTCCTCGATCTCGTCCAGCTCGGCCGGATCGCCGGTGTCGCGCGGCGTGAGGTCCAGTGCGTGCCGGCGCTCCTCCTCGATCGCGAACGCGAGCGTCTTGAGGCGCATGTCCGCGGGCAGCAGGAGGTAGCTCATCTGCCGCGCCGGCTCGGGCGTCGGGGTGCGGCGGATGAAGCGGCCGACGACCTGGCGGAAGAACAGCTCGGTGCGGGCGGCGGTCGCGTACACGCCGACGCGCAGGCGCGGGATGTCGACGCCCTCGGAGACCATCAGCACGGAGACGAGCCAGCGTCGTGTCCCGGCGCTGAACGCGCCGATCCGCGCGGATGCCTCGGGCTCGTCGCTCATGACGATCTCGGGCATCTCGCCGCACAGCGCCTGCAGCCGCGCGGCGATCGCGCGGGCGTGCTCCTGATCGGAGGCGATGACGAGGCCGCCCGCGTCGGGGTGGCCGTCGGCGCGGACGTGGCTGAGGCGCTTGTCGGCGTCGCGCAGCACCTCGCCCATCCAGTCGCCGTTGGCGTCCAGCGCGGTGCGCAGGCGGCGCGCCGACTCGGCCTGGGGCAGCACGAGGTCGAAGCTCGCGGTGCGCAGGCGGCCGTCGCTGCGCCACTCCATCTCGCCGTCGTAGGGCAGGAAGGTGATCGGGCGGCAGACCTCGTCGACCAGCGCCTGCGAGTACCCGTAGACGTAGTCGGCGGAGCTGACGCCCTCCTCGTCGTAGTCGACCCACGGGATCGCGGCGTTGTCGGAGCGAAACGGCGTCCCCGACAGCAGCAGGCGCAGGACGGCGCCGCCGAAGGCCTGCTGGGCGGTGCGTCCCCACGACGCGTCCTCGCCCATGTGGTGGGGCTCGTCGGCGATCAGCAGCGTCGGGCGCCGCGCCGCCTGGGCGTGCACCTTGGGGCCGGCCGAGATCGTCTGGTAGGTGACGGCGACGCCGTGGCGGTCGCGCGGCTCTGAGCCCTCGGAGTTGGGCCGGTTGGGCTCGAGGTCGATGCCGTAGCGGGCGGCGTCCGCGGCCCACTGGCGGCAGATGTGGGTGGTCGGCCCGGCGACCACGACGCGCGACACGCGCCCGGCGCGGAGCATCTCCCACGCGACGCGCAGGCCGAAGGTGGTCTTGCCCGCGGCGGGCGTCGCGGAGGCCAGGAAGGACGTCCCGTCGTGCTCGCTGAGCGCGCCGAGCGCCTCCTTCTGCCAGTCGCGCAACGGCCGGTTCTCGGGCCACGGGCGGAGCTCTCGGCCGCGGGTGATGGGTGCTGCGAGATCGGTCAAGCGATGGCACAAGGTAGGCGCCATGCCGGTCGGAAACCGGACGCGGTGCGAGCGTTTCCCGCAAAGAGCGAGGGTCGCCTGAGCGCGGCGACGGCACGCTCAGCGGTTTCAGCAGAGCGTGGATTTTGTCCCGCTGAGGGAGACAAAATCCACGCTCTGTTGCAACCTGGCCGATCCGCACTGCGCTCGCCCGCGCCAGCAGGGAGACTTCGCGCATCGTGCGCCGCCTCCCGCTGATCCTCGTGGCCGTCGCCGCCGGCCTGGCGCTGGCCGATGCGTCGATCGTCGCGCTCGCCCTGCCGCCGATCCTCGACCAGCTGCACACGACGGTCTCCGGCGTCGCCGCGATCATCGGCGTGTATACGGCCGTGCTCGCGCTCGGCATCTGGCCGGCGGCGTGGCTGGCCGGGCGGTTCGGGCCCGGGCACGTCGGCGCGATCGGGCTCGCGCTCTTCGCCATCGCCTCGATCGGCTGCGCGCTGAGCAACGACCTCACGATCCTGCTCGTCTTCCGCGCCCTGCAGGCGATCGGCGGCGCCGGCGGGCTGCTGGCCGCCTTCGACCTCGTGCAGGCCGGCGGCGCGGACGGCACGCTCGGCCGCCGGCTGTGGGTCGCCGCCGCCGTCTTCGGCTCGGCCGCCGGACCGGCCGTCGGCGGCGTCCTCACCGACGTCCTGGACTGGCGCGCGATCTTCGTGGCCCAGGCCCCGGTCGCGCTGGCCGCCGCCGTCGCCTGCTGGACCCTGCGCGTCCCGCAACCGGACCCAGCCACCCAGGCGCCGAGCGGGCCGATCCGCTGGCGCCCCTCGATCGCGCTGGCCGCCATCAGCGCCGCCCTCACCGCCGTCCTCTTCCTGCTCGTGCTCGAGCTCGTCGCCGGATGGTCGGTCAACCCGCTGGCCGCGGCCGCCGCCGTCTCCGTGCTGCCGATCGCCGCGCTGGCCGCCTCGCGCATCCCCGGCGATCCCGCGGCCCGCGCCGCCTGCGGCTGCCTGCTCGT
>JAOPZL010000269.1 GCA_025964175.1 Solirubrobacterales bacterium | reverse complement strand
CCGATCCGGGGCAGCGGGCGCTCGTTGTAGAGCGCCTGGAACCCGACGGCCCAGTCGGTGAGCGCGCCGCCGTCGGCCCCGACGATCATGACCTCGTCGCCGATCGTCTTGATCACCCGCGCGTCGTCTGGGAGCGTCAGCTCGACCGCCTCCAGGAAGCGCTCCACGGCGCTGACCGCCTCCTCGTCGCCCTCCTCCTCGGTCAGCCGCGTGTACCCGGCGAGGTCGGCGAAGGCGATCGCGACCCGCAACCGCCCGAGCTCCATCTCTCCCAGCGCGGAGTCGCTCTCCATGTGGCCGATGACGTCCTGCTCGATGAAGTGGTTGAGGTAGCGGGTGTGGACGTAGTCCATGATCGGCGCGGCGAGCGGCAGCATCGAGCGGGCCAGGCCCGACATCTGCTCGGCCATCTCCAGCCCCGGCTTGCCGTCGCGGATCAGCGGCTCGTGCACGTACAGGTGGAAGAGGCGCACCTCGGCGTCGGCGATCTGGGCGATCGCCTGGCCGTACACGCGCGTCAGCTGCAGGAACGCGATGAGCGGGAAGCCGGCGGCCAGCGTCGAGGCGCCGTAGTGCAGGAAGCGCAGGTCGTCCTCACTGAGGCGATCGGTCGACGCCGACGAGAAGCCGATCGTCTGGAAGATCCGCTCGATCAGCGCCGGCTCCAGGCCGGTCTGGCGCGACGCCTCGGCCAGCGTCGTCCCGGCCTGCGGCGGCGGGAACAGCTCCTGGACGTAGCCGAAGGCGAGGCGGCCGCTCTGGACGGCGTCGCGGATGGAGGGCAGCGAGTGGCCCCGCTCGCGCAGGCGGTGGACCATCCGCGCCTGGGCGACGACGGTCGGGGTCCACGCGCCGTCGCGCAGCTGCACGACGCCCGCTTTCACCCACCGCTTCAGCGTGGCCGCGGGAACGCCGGCCTGGCGCGACGCCTCAGCCATCGACAGGCTCTGCGTCGTGGTGAGTGAAGCGGCGGGACCCCCATCGGGGGCATCCCGCCGCGTGCGGGCACGGCCCGCAGAATCAGCCGGCTCACCCGAGGTGTCACCGGACTCGATGCCGTGTTCGTCTTCGGCGGACACTCCCCGGTCAACCGTCCTCTGTCAACGCCAGCGGTCCGCGCTCAGACGGCCAGATGGGGGTACTCGTCGGCGACCAGCGCGCGGTAGCGCTCGAAGACGGGCTTGGTGATCGGCATCAGCGCGAGGGCGGCCTTGACGTCGCCGCCGCTCTTGATGCGGCGCCGCGCGATCGCCATCGCGACGTTCTCCTTGCCCTGGAAGTACTTGTTGGCGGTCTCGCTGGACATGTCCATCTTGACCTTGGGCGACCAGTCGATGTCGTCGCTCCACTCCCAGTGAAGGTTGCCGTCCTCGTCGTCGCGCGCCGCCCGGACGTTGACCACGAGGTCGACGTCGTCGAACTCGAAGCGCTGCGGGACGTCGGCATCGCGGAGCTCGGGGCCCATCTGCGGGTCCTCGCTCATCATCGTGAAGATCCGGTCCATCACCTCGCGGAACTCCGCGGCGGATGCGAACTGCGGTGCGGCCATCGACGCAACTCCTCCTGCGGGCGCGACGCGCCCGTCGCTTCCGTTACCCGTTGTGCCGCTCGAGGGCGGCCACCCGCTCCGACAGCTCGGCGACCGCCCGTCGCAGCGCGCGGACCTCCTCCGCCGTCGGCGGACGCAGGTCGTCGATCGCGCCGACCACGCGGCCGGCGGCCCGGGCCGCCTCGTCGACGATGTCCTGGGCCCGGCCACGTGCGGACTGGGCCGTGGACTGCGCGGTGGACTGCGCCTGGCCGGCCGCCGCCGTGAACACGTCGTCGACGGCGGTGCGGACGGCTTCGGCGCGACTCTGCTTCCTGTCGGCCATATGCGCGGCAGTCTACGGGTGCCCGCCGCGGGGCGCATGCTCTCTTGGATGGGCGCAGCGACGCCCCGCCCGCCGGTCCGTCAACGTTCGTGCCGATGACGCACACCATCCACCTCCACCCCACGGCCGAGCTCGCGCCGCGGGTCCTGCTGCCCGGCGACCCCGGCCGCGCGCTCGCCCTCGCGCAGCTGCTGTTCGACGAGACCCCGCGGATGTTCAACCACCACCGCGGGCTGTGGGGCTACACGGGGACGGCGGCCGATGGGCGGCCGCTGACGATCCAGTCCACCGGGATGGGCGGACCGAGCGCGGCGATCGTGGTGAGCGAGCTGGCCGACCTCGGCGCGACGCACGTGGTGCGCGTCGGGACCTGCCGCTCGCTGCGGTCCGAGCTGACGCTGGGCCGGTTGATCGTGGCGACGGAGGCGATCGCCGCCGACGGGACGAGCCGTGCGCTGGGAGCGCGCCCCGGGGCGCACGTCGAGGCCGACCGCGCGCTCACGGACGCGCTGTGCGCGGCCGTGCCGCAGGCGGCCGCCGGGCCGGTCGTCAGCCACGACCTCTTCTACGGCGACGAGCTCCAGGACGCCCCGTGGGACGCGCTCGCCGTCGAGCTGGAGACGGCGGCGATCCTGCAGGCCGCGATCCGCCGTGGGCTGCACGCCGCGAGCGTGCTGGCCGTCACCGACGAGCTGGCCGACGACATGCGCACGCGGATCGACCCCGACGGGATCCAAGCGGCCGGTGAGGCGGTCGGGCGCGCGGGCGCCGCCGCGCTGCTGACCGTGACCGCCGCGACCGGCGAGGCGACGACGGGCGGCCCGCCCCGGCTGCGCCTGGTCTGAGGCGATCCGCGCCGGCCGGCGCCCGACGCGTTCGTCGAAGTCCGAGCGCCCGCGTCGCGTCGGCGCTCAGCCGGTCGGGACCTGGAGTCGCTCCTGTTCGCGCGGCTGCGGGCTGGGCGAGGCCGGCAGCGCCTCGTGCAATGAGGCGATCTGGCGGCGCAGCGCGTCCAGCGCCTCCTCGATGTGGCCGAGGCGCACTTCGAGGCCGGCGATCGCGCCGAGGCCCGTGAGCCGCTCGTCGAGGCGGTCGACGCCGTCCTCGATGCCCTCCAGGCGCTGGGAGACCGAGCGCAGGCGGCGGGTGAGCCGCTCGACGTCGGCAGCCGATGGCAGGTTGAGGGCGCTCATCGCGACCTCCTGAGCGGCAGAGGCCTTCTCACGTGCCTCGAAGGCACGGGCCAGCGCTCCGCTGACCAGGGGGTTCTCGAGGAGGTCCTGGGCGAGCTTGCCCAGCGCGTCCTCGCCCGTTCGAGCGATCCGCTGCTTGATCCCGTCACTGTCGCCGGCCATGGCTCGGAGGCTACCCCGCGGCGGTATCTCCACCCGTAGCTCAGGCTCTGGTCGAGGGTGAGGTACGGTGGCCGGTCCATGCGACGCGAGGTACCCGCGCGCGAAGAAGGGTTCGGCGTGCAAACACCGCAATTGCGGCGCTGGTTCTCCGTTGCACCATCTGATGGAGACGGGTACCGTCCTGCGCCGTCGGTCATCGGCCCGTGCTAGCTTCGGCGCGCCGAGCAGGTCGTCCACCTCACCGGGTCTCGACCGACGACACACCACATGACCAGGCGAAAGCTGCCAATCGTTCCCTTCGCCGCCGCGGCCGCTGTTGCCGTGGCGGTCGCCGTGCCGACGAGCTCGGCCCAGGCTGACCAGCAGACCCTGTTGGTCACGCTCGCGGGCGGGTCCCAGGTCACGGTCACCGTCGACGTGCCCGCCGGCACGCCGCTCAGCCAGATCGACATCCCCGGTGTCAACGGGACGATCGTCGCGGTCTCCGAGGCCGGCTCCGCCGCCGCACCCGCACCCACGACGACCGACACGGCGCCGTCGACCACCCCGACCCAGACCACGCCACCGATCACCGATCCGGCGACCACGACCACGACGCCGGCGACCACGACGCCGTCGCCCGGGACCGAGCAGCTCCCCGGCGTGACCACGCCCGCCGGGGGCAACCCGGCCAACGGCCCGCAGGCCGCCGGCGACACCAAGACCCAGCGCGAGGCCCAGAAGACGACCGACGTCAAGGCACCGGCCGACGTCACGACCGCGGCCCCCGACAGGAAGCAGAAGGACCGCGCCGGCAAGCCCAAGGCCAAGCGCACCGCCGACGGCTCCCCCACCGTCGCCGACCCGACCTACACGCTCGCCGTCCCCGGCGCCGCCGTCATCGGCGTCCCGAACTTCTTCATCTCGAAGTTCCGCATCCCGCCCTTCCTGCTCCCGATCTACCAGGCCGCCGGCATCGAGTACGGCGTGCGCTGGGAGGTCCTGGCCGCGATCAACGAGATCGAGACCGACTACGGGCGCAACCTGAACGTCTCCAGCGCCGGCGCCGTCGGCTGGATGCAGTTCATGCCGCCCACGTGGAAGCAGTACGGCGTCGACGCCAACGCCGACGGCTCGAAGGACCCGTACAACCCGGTCGACGCGATCTTCGCGGCCGCGCGCTACCTCAAGGCCGCCGGCGCCGCCGACGACCTGCAGACGGCGATCTTCGCCTATAACCACGCCAACTGGTACGTCGACTCCGTGGTCCTGCGCGCCCGGCTCATCAGCGGTCTGCCCGCCGACTTCGTCGGGTCGCTCACCGGCCTGACGCAGGGCCGCTTCCCGGTCCACGCGACCTCGACCTACGCCGACGACCTGTCGCAGAAGGCCAGCGCGCTGCGGGTGGCCAAGGGCCAGAACGCCACGCTGACCGACGAGGGCAGCGCCAACCGCCGCGCCATCGGCATCTACTCGCGCCCCAACGCGCCGGTCATCGCCGTCCAGGACGGTCGCGTCATCGCCACGGGGACCTCCAAGCACCTCGGCCACTACCTGCGCCTGCGTGACGCCTACGGCAACACGTACACCTACGCGCAGCTCGGATCGGTCGTCACCGAGATCCCGGTGCCCAAGGAGACGAAGGTCAGCGCCAAGCAGGTCAAGAAGGAGCTCAAGCTCAAGACCTCGGCCACGGACGACCCCAAGCCGACGCAGCCCGCCTCGGCGGGCACGCACCCGGCCGCCCCGAAGCAGGCGCCGGCCGCGCCCAAGGCGGTGACCACGACCGCCAAGGCCCGCCTGTTCGCCAACCCCACGCGGACGAACGCCCTGCGCGCCGGTGGCCGCAAGCAGATCCTCGACGCGGGCGGCTCGGTCGCCGCGGGCGCCGGGTACAAGGCCTCGAGCTCGATCTACCCGGCCAAGGGCGACGACGTCGTCATCAAGAGGCTCAAGGTCGGGTCGAAGGTCATCGCCGGCACGATCATCGGCCGTCTCGGCCACCGCACCGCCGCCGGCGGCACGCCGCACCTCTCCTTCTCGATCCGCCCCGCCGGCCGCGGTGCCCCGATGATCGACCCCAAGCCGATCCTCGATGGCTGGAAGCTCCTGGAGTCGACGGCGATCTACCGGGCCGCCGGTCGCAACGCGCTGCTGGACGGTGACTCGACCGCCTCCGTCGGCCAGCTGCTGCTGATGTCCAAGGAGCAGCTGCAGCAGAAGGTCCTCGGCGATCCGAACATCGAGATCTACGACGCCGGCCGCGCCGACATCGACTCGGGCGCCGTCGACCGCCGCGTCCTGGCGACGCTCGCCTTCCTCTCGGCCTCGGGCCTGCGCCCGACGGTCAGCGCCCTGAAGGCCGGCCACTCCTACCTGACCGACTCGGGCAACGTCTCCGAGCACTCGTCGGGGAACGCCGTCGACATCGCGAAGGTCAACGGCATCCCGATCCTCGGCCACCAGGGCGACGGGTCGATCACCGACATCACCATCCGCCGCCTGCTGGCGCTGCAGGGCACGATGAGGCCGCACCAGATCATCTCGCTGGAGACCGTCCCCGGCGCGGACAACACCCTGGCGCTGTCCGACCACGCGGACCACATCCACGTCGGCTTCCACCCGCTGGACGGCAAGAACGCGATCAAGTTCAACTCGATCCTCAAGCCCGGCCAGTGGACGCGCCTCATGTCGCGCCTGGAGACGCTCGACAACCCGAGCGTCTCGCTGACCCCGTCGAAGTACGCGCTGCCGGTCGCCAAGACCAGCACCACGAAGCCCGGCGACTAGGCTCACCCGCATAGCCAGGGCCTTCCGCTTCGCGCAGTTCGAGTTCCCGTGGGCCCTCGGGCCGTCGGACGGACGCTACGTGCTGCGCCCGCACGCCGGCGAGGACGCCACCCACGTGATCGTGCTGAGCACCGTCGGCGCTCCGCAGAAGCGGTTCCTGGGCCGCCGCAAGGCCCGGTCGGTCGATCCGCTGCCCTCGGTCGCGACCGTCCCCGTCACCCGCGCGACGATCATCGACGCCGTCGCGCTGAGCGACGAGTCCAGCGCCGATCGCTGGCTGGACGACATCGACGGCGAGACGCTGATCGCCGGGGCCCTGACCGCGCTCAACCGCGTGGTCGGCGCCTACCGGATCGCGGCAGCGCAGGACGGCGCCCGCGACGTCACCCGCCCCCAGGCGCTCGTGGTGCGCGTCGGCTGGGGCGCGGGCGAGGAGGTCGCCGACGGCCGCCACCGCGCCGC
>JAOPZL010000212.1 GCA_025964175.1 Solirubrobacterales bacterium | reverse complement strand
ACGCCGGCCGGTGGCGCGGCCCCCACCGCCCCCGCCGGTTCGGCGGATCCGGCGACCGCGGTCGCCACCATCGCCGCCGACGGTGCCACCGCGATCGCTCCCGCCGGCGCTCCGGCCCCGGTCGTCGCCGCGATCATGGCGGCCAACAAGATCGCCACCACGCCCTACAAGTACGGCGGGGGTCACCGCTCCTTCGACGACGTCGCCTACGACTGCTCGGGCTCGGTCTCCTACGCCCTGCACGGCGCCGGCCTGCTCGACACGACGATGGCGTCGACCGGCTTCATGACCTGGGGGCGCTCCGGTCCGGGCCAGTGGATGACCGTCTACTCCAACAAGGAGCACATGTTCGTCGTCATCGCCGGCCTCCGGTTCGACACCAGCGGGCAGAAGGGCACCGCGACGAACACCCGCTGGCAGCCGATGGACCGCTCGACGAAGGGCTTCGTCGTGCGCCACCCCGACGGCCTCTGAAACGCCGGCGCGCGGCGGGGCTGCGTCCGGGCGTCGCTCGGGCCGACTACCTTGACGCACCATGGCCACGAGGGTTTCCACTCCGCGCGACGAGCGCCACCACAGCGACCGCGAGAACGGTGTGCTGTTCGTCGCCGCGATGGTCGTGGTGATGTGGGTCGTGGAGATGATCGACGTCGCGTCGGGCCATGATCTGGAGACCCACGGGATCCAGCCGCACGACCCGGACGGCCTCGTCGGCATCGCCGCCGCGCCGTTCCTGCACGCCAGCTGGGGCCATCTGCTCGGCAACACCGTCCCCTTCCTGATCCTCGGCGCCGCGATCGCCTGGAACGGGCTGAAGCGGGTCGCCTGGGTGACGGTGATCGTCGCGATCGTCGGCGGCCTCGGGGTGTGGATCTTCGCGCCCTCGGGGACCAACCACATCGGCGCCAGCGGCGTCGTCTTCGGCTACGCCACGTACCTGATCAGCCGTGGCGTGTTCAGCCGCAGCGCCGTCCATCTCGGCATCGGGGTCGTCGTGCTCTCGCTCTACGGGACGACGCTGCTCTTCGGCCTGGAGCCGCGTGTGGGCATCTCGTGGCAGGGCCATCTGTTCGGCGGCATCGGCGGCGTTCTCGCCGCCTACTGGCTGGACCAACGGCCGCGCGCGACCGTGCCGGGCCGCCGAGTGTCCTGACGCGGACATTCCGCCCGAGATCCTGTCCGACGGGGGACTTGTCGGGTACAACGTGGCGAGATGGAATCCGCCACCGCCGGACGCAGGGCCGGGACCGACGAGCTGCAGCGCCTCTGGCGCCGGTACCACCAGCAGCCCAACGACAAGCCACTTCGCGACCGGCTGATCCTGTCCCTCGCGCCGATGGTCAAGTTCATCGTGTACCGCAAGGTGCGAAACGTCCCTGCCCACGTCGAGATCGAGGACTACCTCTCGGTCGGGCTGGAGGCGCTGATCCTGTCCCTCGATCGCTACGACCCCGAGAAGGGCGCGACGCTGGAGCAGTTCGCGTGGACCCGCGTCCACGGCGCGGTGCTCGACGAGCTGCGCCGCCAGGACTGGGCTCCGCGCTCGGTTCGCCGCTGGGAGCGCGACATCGAGAAGGGCGTCCAGGACTTCACCGGCGTCCACGGTCGCCGGCCCACCCAGGACGAGCTCGCGCAGATGCTCGGCTGCTCGCTGGACGACTTGCGCCGCCACCGCCACGACATTGCCCGCTCCGACGTCACCTCGCTCAACGCCGTCGTGCTCTCCGAGGACGAGACCGAGGTCGAGCGCTTGGACACGCTCGCCTCCAACGACGTCCGGCTGGACCCCGAGGCGCGTGCGCTGAACAGCGACGCCAAGGGCCGCTTCCGCGTGGCGTTCGCCGACCTCCCCCAGCGCGAGCGCGAGATCGCCGTGCTCCTGTACGTCAAGCACCTGACGATGGCCGAGATCGGCGAGGTGCTCGGCGTCTCCGAGAGCCGCATCTGCCAGATCCACGGCAAGTCCAAGCGGAAGCTGCGCGCCGCCCTCGAGGACGACGACGCCGCGCTCTTCCACCTCGTCGCCTAGCGCGGCCCCCTCGCGCCGGCGAGGCGATCGGGGCGGTCGTCGCGGGCGCGGCGTTACCGTGCCGTCCCCATGTCTCGTCTTCGCGTGCCCGCGCTCCTCGCGCTGGCCTCCATCCTCACGCTCGCGCTGTGCGGCTCCGCCCTCGCCGCCAAGCGCCCCGCCCAGCAGCTCTACGTCTCGCTGGGTGACTCCTACGCCTCCGGCTACCAGCCGACGGCCGTCGGGGTCGGCGCGAACACCACCAACGGCTTCGCCTACCAGCTTCCGGCCGCCGCGAAGAAGCGCGGATACCGCCTCAAGCTCGTCAACTTCGGCTGCGGCGGTTCGACGACGACGTCGATCCTCCTGACCGTCGGCTGCCCGCCGGCGTCGCTGGGCATCGGCGGGACGGCCTACCCGACGACGACGCAGGCGGTCGCCGCCAACGCGTTCGTGAAGGCCAATCGCGCGAGGATCGCCCTGATCACCATCTCGATCTCCGGCAACGACGTGACCGCCTGCGGCCGCGGCGTCGCCGACCCGATCGCCTGCGTCTCCGACGCCGTCGCGTCGATCAAGGCGAACGTCACCACGCTCGCCACCGGGTTGCGCAGGGCCGCGGGCCCGAAGGTGAAGATCGTCGGGATCACCTACCCCGACGTCATCCTCGGCGACTATCTGACCGGCAACCCGTCGCTGGCGACGCTGTCGGTCACGGCGTTCAAGTCGCTCATCAACCCCGCGTTGCAGGCGTCGTATGGGGCGGGCAGGGCGAGCTTCGTCGACGTCACCGCGGCGACCGGCGCCTACGGCTCGATGGACGAGTCGACCGACCTGGCGCCGTACGGGCCGATCCCGACCCCGGTCGCCAAGGTCTGCCAGCTGACGTACTTCTGCGAGTTCGGCGACATCCACGCTCGCACCGGCGGGTACGGCCTCATCGCCGATCTCGTCGCGCAGACCCTCCCGCGCAAGCGCGGCTGACGCGCCGCCGGTACGAGGTCCGCCGAGGGCGGGCCTCGTGCGGAGGGTTCTCACTCAAGCCGGGTCCGCGGCCGGACGATGTTCGGAGGATGGCCCAGCTCGCTCCCGGCGGCCGCAGGACCGTGACGGCGCTGGCCGTCACGCTGGTCTGCGTGCTTCTCGCCTCGCTGGCGCGGCTCGTGCTCAGCGGTCCCAGCTCGCCGGCGACCGACCTGGACATCGCCCTCTACGGGACGACGTCGGCCTGTGCCGGGGCGCTGCTCGTGGCCCGCGGGATCCTCGTGCCCGTCGAGCGCGGCACCTGGTTCTGCTTCGCCGCGATGCCGCTGCTGGCGATCGTCGCCGGCCTCGTGTGGGGCGCGTCGGACAGCGACCTCGGCCTCTCGCCGTCGGACCTGTTCTGGGGCCTGGGCTACGTCGCCGCGCTCGTCGGCAGCGCGCTGTACCTGCGCCACCGCATCGGCGACGCCTACCGCTCCTTCTGGTTCGACGCGATCGGCGTCGCGCTCTGCCTGTGCGCCATCGGCATCGCGCTGCTCGGCCCGATGATGCGCCATCACGCGGGGCTGACCGGCTCGCCGATCGCCCTCAACGTCGTCTACCCGGCCTCGGACGCCGCGATCTGGTCCACCGTGCTCGCCGCCGGCGCGATGGCGGGGCGGCGGCTGCAGCGCCAGGACGCGCTGCTGGCATTCACCTTCATCGTGTTCTGCGCCGTCGACGGCAGCTACGCCCTGGGCCTCGCCGGGATCGTGCCCGAAGGGGTCCGCTTCACCGGCTTCGGGCAGTGCCTCGGGTGGACGGTGCTCGCCGCGGCGGCCTGGGCGCGGCCGTCGGCGGCGGGGTCCCTGAAGGTCGGCGGCTGGTGGGAGACCTTCCCCACCGTCTGCTGGATGATCGCCGGCGGCGGCGTCCTGCTGGCCGGCACGATCACGCACGTCGAGGCGGTCGCGATCGGCTTCGCGGTCGCGGCGATCCTCGCGTCCGCCATCCGCGCGACGCTCGTCACCCGCGACGTGCGCACCCTCGTCGTCCATCGTCGCCAGGCGCTCACCGACGAGCTCACCGGCCTGCCCAACCGGCGCGCGCTGCTGCAGCGCCTGGAGCTGCTGACCCGCGACCGCGGGCGCGGCAAGGAGCGGGCGTCGCTGCTGCTCGCCGACCTGGACGGCTTCAAGGAGCTCAACGACGCCCTCGGCCACGGCGCCGGCGATGAGCTGCTGGCCGCCGTGGCCCGGCGCCTGGAGCGCGTCGAGGGGGCGTGGGCGGTCCGCCTGGGCGGCGACGAGTTCGCCGCGCTCGTCCATGAGCCCCACGATCCGCGCGTCGTCGCCGCCGAGATCCTCGCGGCGCTCGCCGAGCCGGTCGCGCTGGCGGACGTCACCGTCGGCATCGCCGCCTCGATCGGCATCGCCCGCTTCCCGCTGGACGCGACCACGACCGACGAGCTGCTGCGCCGCGCCGACGTCGCGATGTACGACGCCAAGCGCCGGCGGGTCGGCGTCGCGACCTACGCGGCCGAGCGCGACGGCTACAGCCGCGCCCGCGTCACGCTGGCCTCCGACCTGCAGCGCGCCGTCGAGGACCCCGCGGCGGCCGGGCTCTGGCTCGCCTTCCAGCCGCAGGTCGACATGGTCAGCCGGCGGGTCACCGGGATCGAGGCGCTCATCCGCTGGAATCACGCGGCGCAGGGCGCGATCTCGCCCGCCGAGCTGCTGCCGCTGGCCGAGCGCACCGGCATGCTGTCGCGGCTGACCGACTGGGTCGTCGAGGAGGCGATCACCACCGCGGCGGCCTGGCACGCGGCGGGCCACGGCGCGCGCCTGGCCGTGAACGTCTCGGCCGTCACGCTGATCGACGCCTCGCTGCCCGCCCGCGTGGCCGCCTCGCTGGACCGCCATGCCCTCGATCCGCGCGCGCTCGTCGTCGAGGTCACCGAGGACGCGGTGATGAGCGACCCGCAGCGCTGCTGCGAGGTGCTGGCCGAGCTGGCGGCGATGGGCGTCGGCATCTCCGTCGACGACTTCGGGACCGGCCAGTCGTCGCTGGCCCAGCTGCGGCGCATCGGCGCGGACGAACTGAAGATCGACCGCAGCTTCATCCTCGGCATGACCCACGACCGCTTCGACCGCGAGGTCGTCGTCGCGGTGGCCGGCATGGGCCGGCGGCTGGGCATGCGCCTCGTGGCCGAGGGCGTCGAGGACGTTTCCACGTGGGACGCGCTGGTCGACGTCGGCTGCGACGTCGCCCAGGGCTTCGGGATCGCGCGCCCGATGGGCCGCGACAAGCTGCTGACGCTGCTGGCCGAGCCCGCGCCGCTGGGCGCGGTGCTGCGCGCCGCCTGATCTAGGCGGCCGCGGCCGCGGCGGCGACCGCGAGTCGGTCGGCGCGGTCGTTGCGCTCCTTGTGCGCGTGCTGGGACCCCGTCTCGTGCCCCCGGACCCAGTGCCAGCGGACCGCGCCGTGGCGGCCGATCTCCTCGTCCAGCGCCATGACGAGGTCCTGGTTCTTGACCGGATCGCCGCCCGCGGTCTTCCAGCCCTTCTTCTTCCAGCCCACGATCCACTTCGTCATCGAGTCGAGCATCAGCCGCGAGTCGGTGACGATGCAGACGGCCGAGCCGCTCGGCAGCGAGCGCAGGCCCTCGATCGCTGCCATGTACTCCATGCGGTTGTTCGTGGTGTGCGGCTCGCCGCCGGAGAGCTCGACGTCGGCGGAGCCGTCGGCGGGCACGACGACCGCGGCCCAGCCGCCCGGGCCGGGGTTGCCGCGGCACGCGCCGTCGGTCCAGACAAGCGCCTCTCCGGCGCGGGGCTCGAGGGGCGTCTCCGGCTCAGCGGGGCGCGGACGGCGGCGGATCTTGGTGGGGCTGGGCATGCGATCGAGGAGGTTACGGGGACCGCCCGACGGCTGCGCCGGGGCGGTGCGATAGAACCACGCTCGTGGAGCTTCCCTATCCGTACGCCCAGGCGATCCCGACCCGCTGGCACGACAACGACGTGTACGGCCATGTCAACAACGTCGACTACTACGCCTTCTTCGACACCGTGATCAACACCTACCTGATCACCGAGGGCGGGCTCGACATCGCGCGGGGATCGGTCATCGGCCTCTGTGCCGAGTCGCACTGCACCTACCGCGCGCCGTTCACCTTCCCCGAGACCGTGCACGCCGGGCTGCGGGTGGCCGAGCTGCGCACCCGCTCCGCGCGCTACGAGATCGGGCTGTTCGGCGAGGGGTCCGAGGAGCCCGCGGCGACCGGCTGGTTCGTCCACGTGTTCGTCGACCGCGAGACGCGCCGTCCGGTCGAGATCCCGGCCGACATCCGCGCGGCGCTGGAGCGCCTGGCGTAGCGCTACTGCAGCAGCGTGGTGCCGCTGGCGGCCAGCGTGCGCCATGCCGCCGGTGCGGCGGCGGCCCACACGTGGAAGTCGCCCGCGTGGTGGCCGACGACCGTGCGATCGGCCTGGAAGAGCCTCCCTCCGCCGGTCGCCGCGGCCCAGCGGTCGGCGCCGGAGTCGAGGTCGGCGGTCGGCAGCCCGAGATCGGCGAGCGCCATCCGCATCTGCATCGTCCCCTCCATCCACAGCACGTCGGGCGACCACGCGTCGGCGAACGGCCGGTAGCCGGTGAACGTGCCGGCCGCGGGCCGTCCCTCGATCGTGCGGTCCGACACGAGGGTCGTGGCCTGGGTCTGCGCGGCCACGGCGCGCGCGTCGTCCAGCCGTCCCTGCCCGATCAGCCACTCGATCCCGTAGGCCTGGACGTCGACGGGGCGCGCGTCGTCGCCGACGCCCTGGCGGAAGTGCGCGCGCCCGGGCCCATCGGTGACGAACAGGTCGCGCTGGATGCCCGCGTCGAGCAGGTCCACCGCCGCGCGCGTCCTCGAGATCGCCGTCGCCACACGAGCGCCGTCCATGCCGGTCAGGCCACCGTCGCAACGCGTCTGCCCCGCGACCAACGCGACGAGGCGGGCGGCGAACGCGCGCACCTCGAGGTTGTGCTCGGCCGAGATCCAGCTGATGCCGGGGCCGCCGCGGACCAACCCGTAGCCGGGCGCCGAGGGGTCATCGACGCGCTGGGCCAGCAGCCAGCCCGCGACCCCGGCCAGCAGGTCGTCGTAGCGGTGCGAGCAGGTCGCCAGCCGGTACTGGGCGGCGGCCAGGCCGACCCAGGCGATCGATCCGCTGCGCATGACGCCGTTGCCGCGCCCGCTGCGCAGGTCGTAGGAGAAGTACAGCGCGCCGTCGGCCCGCTGCAGGCGCTGGAGCTCGTCCAGGACGGTCGCCGCGTCGCCGAGGGCGCCGCTGGCCGCGTCGGCCGCCGCGGACACGGCGGAGTCGTACGTCCAGCCGTTGGCGTTGAGCTCGGAGCCGGGCGCGCCCGACGCGATGGCGTAGGACGGGACGAGCGCGAGCTTGCGGGCGCTGGCCCCGCCGGCGCTGACCGCCATCCCCGCCAGCGCCAGGAGAGCGACCGTCACCACCGTCAGGGCGCGAGCCGTCACTCCACCGTTGTCGGCCGCCGGCGCCGATCCTTGAGCGGCGGCGCCGTCAGGCTGGACGGATGTCCGCGCGCTGACGCGCTGACGCCCATCGGCCCGTATGGTTTGCCCGGCAGGGGCCGCGGGACCGCCCCTGTCGCACCGCTCACGATGGCCAGCCCTATCCAACCCAGAGGACCTACGATCCTGCTCGTCGAAGACGACGAGGTCCTCGCCGGCGTCGTGATGGAGCTGCTCGGGTCGCTGGGTGAGGTCCGCTGGACCATGTCCGCCGAGGAGGCCGTCGAGCTGGCGCGCACCCCCAGCTACGAGCTGATCGTCTCCGACATCCAGCTGCCGGGCCTGAGCGGCATCGACCTCGTCCGCATGGTCAAGGCCGCTCGCCCCGAGCTCGCGACCCTGATCCTCTCGGCCGCCGCCTCCTTCGACTCCGCCGTCGCCGCCCTGCGCGCGGGCGCCGACGACTACATGGCCAAGCCGGTCGACCCGATGGCGCTGGTCGCCAAGGCGCGCGAGCTGATGGCGCTCACGCGCGAGCGTCGCGCCCAGGACCGCCAGGTGATCCTCGCGGTCGGCGCGCACCCCGACGACGTCGAGATCGGCGTCGGCGGGATCCTTTTGCGCCACGTCGCCGAGGGCCACGAGGTCACGATCCTCACGCTCAGCGGCGGCGAGCAGGGCGGTCAGGCCGCCGAGCGCGCCGACGAGTCGGCGCGGGCCGCCGAGCTGATCGGCGCGCGCCTGATCCACGCCGACCTCGTCGACACCAGCGTCAGCGACGGCGGCGAGACGATCGGGACGATCAAGCGGGTCATCGACGAGATCCACCCCTCGACGGTCTACACCCATACGGCCCGCGACGTCCACCAGGACCACCGCAACTGCCACAGTGCGACGCTCGTCGCCGCCCGCGGCATCCCGCGGATCTACTGCTATCAGGCGCCCTCGACGACGGTCGAGTTCCACCCCACGCGCTTCGTGGCGATCGACGGCTTCCTAGAGCGCAAGCTCGAGGCGATCGCCGCCTTCGGGTCGCAGACGGCGGTCCGGGCCTACCTCGATCCCGAGCTGATGTGCGCCACGGCGCGCTACTGGGCGCGCTTCACGCAGGCGCGCTACGTCGAGCCGCTGGAGGTCGTGCGCGAGAGCGACGTCACCAGCGGCGCCGCGGCTGCAGCCGCGACAACGGAGGTGATGGCCGGTGGCGGGTGATCCGCGCGTTCTGGTGACCGGGGCCGGGGGCCCGTCGGGGATCACGATCCTGCGCGACCTCGCCGACGAGCCGCTGGAGATGATCGCGGGCGACATCGACCCGTACGCCGCCGGCCTGTACCTCGTGGAGCCGTCGCGGCGGGCGATCCTGCCCCGCGGAGACGACCCCGCCTTCGCCGACAAGGTCCTCGACCTGTGCCGTCGCGAGTCCGTGAGCGTCCTCGTCCCCACGGTCGACACCGAGCTGCTGCCGCTGGCCCGCGACCGCGAGCGCTACGCCGCGGCGGGCGTCACGCTCGTCCTGGCCAGCGAGCGGACCCTCGCCTGCTGCCTGGACAAGGCCGTGCTGGCCGAGCTGTGCGACCCGGTCGTGAACGTCCCCACGACGACCATCGTCGACGCATCCTTCGACCCGGCGTCGATCCCGCTGCCGGCGATCGTCAAGCCCCGCTCGGGCAGCGGCTCGCGCGGCATCCGCCTGCTGGAGCGCGTGGAGGAGCTCGAGGCGCTGGAGCGCGACGGCACGCTGCTCGTCCAGGAGCACCTCCCCGGCCCCGAGTTCTCCCTCGACGTGTTGGCGCGTGCCGACGGGGTGGTGGTCGGCGTCGTCCCGCGCGAGCGGCTGAAGGTCGACTCGGGCATCGCCGTCACCGGGCGCACGCTGCACGACGAGGGGCTGGAGACGTTCGCCCGCAGGGTGGCCGAGGCGATCGGGCTGACGTCGGTGGCCAACGTGCAGGTCAAGGGCGACGTCAACGGCGACCCGTCGCTGCTGGAGGTCAACCCGCGCTTCCCGGGCACGATGCCGCTGACCATCGCCGCGGGCATCGACATGCCCAGGCTGGCGATCGGCGAGGCGCTGGGCACGCCCATCCCCGACGGCCCGCTGCCCTTCGAGGACCTCGCCATGGTCCGCTTCTTCCAGGAGCGCTTCTTCTCCTTCGACGACATCACGTCGCTGAAGGAGACGGCCGCGCAGCTCTCCACCCCATGAGCACGCCGCTGCCATCGCAGCCGATCCGCGAGGACATGCAGGTCCACTCGACCTTCTCCGACGGCGCGGACCCGATCGAGGCCAACGTCCGTGCGGCGGAGGCGATGGGGCTGACGCGGATGACCTGCATGGACCACGTCCGCATCGGCACCGACTGGCTGCCCGCGTACGTCGCCGAGGTGCAGCGGATGCGCGAGCGCACGCAGGTGGAGCTCATCTGCGGGATCGAGGCCAAGCTGCTGGACACGACCGGGCGGCTGGACATGCCCGCCGACGACGAGATCCCCGACGGCGTGCAGGTCGTCTACGCGGCCGACCACCAGGTCGCGATGGACGGCGGGGTGCGCCATCCGGATGCCGTCCGCGCCGCGCTGGAGGCGGGCGAGCTCACCGCCGCCGAGGTCTTCAGCGCCCTGATCACGTCCACGCGCGAGTGCCTGGACAGCCCGCGCGACATCGTGATCGCCCACTTCTTCTCGATCCTGCCCAAGCTCGGGCTGGACGAGGCCGGCGCGCCGCTGGACGAGATCGACGCGCTCGCCGCCGAGTGCGCCCGCACCGGCCAGCGGATCGAGGTCAACGAGCGCTACCGCTCCCCGTCGGCCCGGACGCTGCGGCCGTTCGTGCAGCGCGACATCCCGCTGCTCGTGTCCACCGACAGCCATCGCGCCGGCACGATCGGCCGCTACGACCACTGCCTCACGGTCCTGCGCGAGCTGTCGGTCGACGCCTGATCGACCGATCATCTCGGCGATGGCCGTTCTCGAAGCGATCCTGACCGTCTTCGTCATCGCCGGCGCGATGCCGCTGATCGCCGGGTGCTACCAGTTCCTGCTCGCCGGCTGGAACGGCTTCCTGTCGATCTTCCGCGGCTGGGAGAACCCCGCCGATGGTCACGAGCCGCGCATCGCGGTGATCGTCCCGGCCTGGAACGAGGGCGCGGTGATCGGGCGGACGATCGACACGCTCACCGGGCTGGAGTACCCGCCGGATCGACTCCGGGTCTACGTCGTGGACGACGCGTCGACCGACGAGACCCCCGAGGTCGTCAAGGCCAAGGCGGCGCTCTACCCGGGCCGCGTCTTCCATCTGCGCCGCGAGAACGGCGGGCAGGGCAAGGCGCACACGATCAACCACGGCCTCATCACCATCCGGGCCGACGACTGGTACGAGGCCGTGCTGGTCATCGACGCGGACGTGATCTTCACCAAGACCTCGCTGCGGCGGATGGTCCGCCACCTCGTACGCCCCGAGGTCGGCGCGGTCACCGCCTACATCAAGGAGGGCTCGCGGCCGGCCAACTACATGAACCGCTTCATCTCGTATGAGTACGTCAACGCGCAGGCCGGCGCCCGCCGCGCGCAGAACGTCCTCGGCGCGATGGCGTGCCTGGCCGGCGGCGCGCAGCTGCTGCGCCGCGACTCGCTCGAGGCGATCGGCGGCGTGATCGACACGTCGTCGCTGGCCGAGGACACGTTCACCACCCTGAACGTGCAGCTCTCGGGACGGCGCGTGGTCTACGAGCCGCACGCGATCGTCTGGGCCGAGGAGCCCAAGGACATCGGCGGCCTGTGGAAGCAGCGGCTGCGCTGGGGGCGCGGCAACGTCCAGGTCACCCTGCGCTATCGGCACATCTGGCTGCGGCGCTGGAAGGTCGGTAAGCTCGGCGGCGTCGGCTTCGCGCTGATCTGGTTCTCGGTCTTCCTGATGCCCGCGCTCATGATCACGTCGTCGGTCTCGCTGATCGCGCTGTGGTTCATCGACCGCGACTACTCCATCGGCGTCTTCCAGGCCTTCTGGTTCATCAACCTGGCGACGTATCTCTTCGTGACTCTGTCGTCCTTCTCGCTGGACCCCGCGGTCGCTCGCTCGACCTGGCGCGAGGGCTTCGCCTTCCCCGGGCTCGTGTCGCTGGCGATCATCGTCTACGCCGTCCACCCCTCGGCGCTGGGGCCGTTGGCCGGGGACGCCGCGCTGCTGTTCGCCTACGTGTGGCTGTCGACGTCGATGCTCGCCGCCTACGGGGTCAAGCGGCTGGAGACCGTCCCCCTGCTGGGGTGGGCGGCGCGGCCCCTCATCTACGTCGTCGGCTACGGCCCGCTCCTGTGCGCGATCACCGCCGCGGCCTACATCAAGGAGATCCAGGGGAGCGAGATGGTGTGGGAGAAGACCGAGAAGACGGGGACGGTCGGAGACCTGGCGTAACCGACGGCGCCACGCGGCTATAGTTGTGTGTGCAACTACTTTTCCAGGAGCGCAAGATGAAGCTCGAAGGCCTGCACCACATCACGATGATCACGGGCGATGCCCAGCGCAACGTCGACTTCTACGCCGACGTCCTCGGCCTGCGCCTGGTGAAGAAGACGATCAACTTCGACCAGCCCGAGGCCTACCACCTCTACTTCGGCGACGAGACCGGCGCTCCCGGCTCGATCCTCACCTGGTTCGAGTTCGCCGGCGCCCAGCGCGGCCGCCCCGGCGTCGGGATGATCCACACGATCACCCTCGGCGTCCCGTCCCCCGCGGCGCTGGACTTCTGGGCCGCGCGACTCGTCGAGCAGGGGCACGCCGTCGCCCGCACCGACCGCGGCCTCTCCTTCGCCGATCCCGACGGCCTCGCGCTCGAGCTCGTGGTCGCCGACGACGGGAACCCGCCGCTGGCGGCGGTCCACCCCGACGTCCCGGCCGAGCACGCCATCACCGGAGCCGAGGGCGCCCGCGCCTACAGCAGCTTCGCGCCGGTCGAGGAGAAGGTCCTCACCGACACGCTCGGCTTCGACTACCTCGGGGACGGCGAGTACCGCCTCCAGGGCGCCCGTCGCCACTTCCGCTGGGCCTACGACCAGGCTCCCCCGGCCGTCGGCGCCCCCGGCGCCGGCACCGTCCACCACATCGCCTGGGCCTCCCAGGACGACGACCACCTGCGCTGGCAGGCGCGCGTCGGCGAGGCGGGCGGCCACGTGACCGACGTCCGCGACCGCGACTACTTCAACGCGATCTACTTCCGCGAGCCCCGCGGCGTGCTGTTCGAGATCGCGACGATGTCCCCCGGCTTCGCCGCCGACGAGGACCCCGACCGCCTCGGCGAGGGGCTGCGGGTCCCCAGGCAGCACGAGCACCTGCGCGACCAGCTCCAGGGCATCCTCACCCCGTTGGTCAACCCGCGGACCGCCCGCCGGGAGCAGGGCACGGGCACCATCCACGAAGCGGCCGCGACCCCGAGCGACACCCCGCGGGTGGTCGGGTGAGCGCACTCGCCTACCAGGAGCGACCGGCGGCCGGTGACGCGGCCGGCCTGCTCGTCCTGCACCACGGGCGGGGCTCCGACGACCACGACCTCCTCGCGGTGGCCGACGTGCTCGATCCGCAGCAGCGGCTGCACGTCGTCACGCCCCGCGCACCGCTGACCGTCCCGGGCTGGCCGGGCAACCACTGGTACGTCGTGCCGCGCGTCGGCTACCCCGATCACGCGACGTTCCACGCGGCCTACGCCCGGCTGGGCGCGTTCCACGACGAGCTGTGGGAGCGCACCGGCCTGACGCCCGCGCAGACGGTCTTCGGGGGGTTCTCGATGGGCTCGGTCATGAGCTACGCGCTCGGGCTGGGCGGCTCGCGGCCCGCCCCGGCCGGGATCCTCGCGTTCTCGGGCTTCATCCCGACCGTCGACGACTGGCAGACCGACCTCGCGTCGCGCCCGGACCTGCGCGCCTTCATCGCGCACGGTCGCAACGACCAGGTCATGGACGTCGCGTTCGCCCGCCAGGCCCGGGACCTGCTCACGGCCGGCGGGATCGACGTCGAGTACCACGAGTCCGACGCCGCCCACCACATCGATCCGGCGCACATGCCGGCGGCGATCCAGTGGGTCGGGCAGACGCTGCTCAGCAACCGTTGAGGCAACCTGCCTACCCTGGTCGGATGCAGGTCGCCACGCACCCCGGCAACTTCCACGCCGACGACGTCTTCGCGGTCGCCGTGCTCGGGCTTGCCCGCGGACCCTACGACCTCGTGCGCACCCGCGACGAGCAGCTCCAGGCCGCCGCCGACGTCCGCGTCGACGTCGGAGGCCGATCCGACCCGCAGACGGGCGACTTCGACCACCATCAGAAGGGTGGCGCGGGCGAGCGCGCCAACGGCGTCCGCTTCGCCAGCTTCGGCCTCGTCTGGCGCCACCACGGGGCCGACCTGACCGGGAGCGCGGAGGCCGCGCGGGCCATCGACGAGCGCCTCGTGCAGGGCGTCGACGCCAACGACACCGGACAGACGGTCACCCAGTCGCTCGTCGACGACCTGCGCCCGATGACCGTCAGCGGCGTCATCGCGGCGATGAACGCGGACTGGGACGAGGAGCTCACGCCAGCCGAGGAGGACGCGCGCTTCGCCGAGGCCGTCGTCCTCGCCCGGGGCATCCTGGAGCGCGAGATCGGCGGGGCGCGGGCCTTCCAACGCGCCCGCCAGCTCGTCCACGACGCGATCGGCCGCGCCGGCGACTCGCGCGTCATCGAGCTCGAGCGCAACATGCCGTGGCGCGACGCCGTCGTCAACCACGCGCCCGACGCGCTGTTCGTCGTCTACCCCAAGACCGACGGCTGGGCGCTGCAGGCCGTCCCGCGCACGCTCGGAGCCTTCGGCAACCGCAAGAACCTGCCCGTCGAGTGGGCCGGGCGGACGGGCGCCGACCTCGCCGAGGTCACCGGCGTCCACGATGCCGTCTTCTGCCACACCGCCGGCTTCTATGCCTCCGCCCGCACACGCGAGGGCATCACCGCGCTCGCCGCGCGGGCGCTCTCCGACTGACAGGCGGTCAGCCGGTCAGCCGGCGCGGCGGTGCAGCGGCGTGCGGCCGCGCTTGCCGGCCGGCTCGACGAGCTCCATCAGCCGCAGGCAGTAGGCCGTGCGCTGGGCGAGGACCGTCCCGCAGCCCAGCAGCGTGGCCAGCTCGCGCGTGCTGAACGGCTCCTGCGGCAGTGGCGGGAGCGCGCGCAGCACGTCGGCCGGCTCCTTCAGCTCGACGCGGTCGAGCACTTCGACGAGCCGTCGCTCGCCGCGGTCGCGGGTCCGGCGCCGTGTGGTGACCGGCGCGGCGGCACGGATGTGGTCCTCGCTCAGCAGCAGGACCTCGACCGTGAGGTTGGGGTGGGCCAGCAGAGACGGGAACGCGACGAGCTTGTCGAAGACCTCGGCCGCGCCCGCCCGCTTGGGCGACCGGCGCGCCGACAGCACCTGGCCGTCGTCGTCGAGGCGCACGATCCGCCGCTGGGCGGCGACCGGGTGGACGATGCGCATGCGGTGATCGTCCAGCAGCGCGTCGAGCTTGGCGCCGAGCGGACCGAAGCCGCCGGTCTGGATCTCGACCAGCTCGCCGTCGGCCCGCACGAGGTCGATGACATAGCGCCCCACCTTGACCTCGGCGCGATCGCCCGGACGGGCGAGCTGCACCTTGATCGCGGCGTGCAACGGCCCTTCGCGCAGCACGCCGATCCCCGACACGAGGCAGGAGGCTAGGTCATCGGGCGCGAAAGCCGGGGCCGGATGATCCGTTTTGCTCGCAAGGAACCCTCGGCGATCCTCTTCGCCGCCCAGCTCATCGCCGTGCTGCTCTACCCGTTCATGGCCTCGACCGGCGCGGGCCGCGCGCTGTTCAGCGTGCTCGGAATCGCCTTCCTCGGCCTGGTCGTGCTCGCGGTGCGCAGCACACCGGGCCTGACCTGGGTCGGCATCCTGCTCGCCGGGCCCGCGTCCGTCATGTTGCTCATCCAGGTGGCGACCGGCGACGACACGCTGCTGCCGTACTCCTCGGCGCTGGAGTCGATCCTCTACTTCTACGCGGGCGGCGCGCTGATCGCGTACATGCTCGCCGACCACATCATCACCCGCGACGAGCTGTTCGCCGTCGGCGCGACGTTCACGCTCGTGGCGTGGGCGTTCGCCTACCTGTTCGTCGTCGTGCAGGCGATCGAGCCCCAGAGCTTCACGGCCGCCGTCCACCCGCAGGACCCGCGCACCTGGGTCGAGCTGCTCTTCCTCAGCTTCACCACGCTGTCGAGCACCGGCCTCAGCGACGTCGTGCCGATCAAGCCGTTCGCGCGCGCCGTCGTCATGCTCGAGCAGCTGGCCGGGCTGGGCTACGTGGCGATGGTCGTCTCGCGGCTCGTCGGTCTGCTCGTCCTGCGCCGACCCGAGACGCCTGACTGATCACGGCGACCGCGCGCTACCGGGTGAAGACCGCGTCCGGCATGTAGCAGCCGACCATCCAGTTCGGCGCGTCGACCACCTCGGTGATCTTCAGGTCTCCGGCCAGCGAGCAGAGGACGTAGGCGTCCTCGCGGGTGAGCCCGCGCTGGGTCACGAGGTGCTCGATCATCGCGCGCACCGCCGCGCGCGAGGCCTCCATCAGATCGGGCTCGACGCCGAACGTCGCGTACCAGCCGCCGCCGTCCACCCGCGGGGTCAGCGAGCCGGGCCCGCGGGACATCTGCGGAGCCGGGATGCGCGCGTCCTTGATCAGGTCGAAGCGCAGCGAGAACGCCATGTCGCACTCGATCCCGGTGATCGCGACCTCGCCGTCGCCCTGCGCCGCATGGGCATCGCCCGCCGAGAAGAGCGCGCCGGGCTCGAAGACCGGCAGCAGGAGCCTCGAGCCCGCGGTGAGGTGCCGGCAGTCGATGTTGCCCCCGCCGGTGTGCGGCGGCGGGACGGGGACGTCGCGCGCGCCCGCCGGCGTCACGCCCATCGTGCCGAGGAAGGGCTCGATCGGGATCTCGACGCCGTCGCACAGCGGGGTCGTCGTGCGATCGCGCAGCTCGAGGATCCGCAGGTACGGCTCGGTGAACTCGCCGGCCGGGAGCAGGCCCGCTCCCGGGAGGATCGCGGCCCAGCCCCAGTCGCCGGTCCGCAGCTGCAGCACCTCGACGGCGAGCGCGTCCCCCGGCTCGGCGCCCTCGACGTGAACGGGCCCGGCGAGCGGGTACATGTCCTCGAGCACCACTCCCGCCAGGTCGGGGGCGGTGGAGTGCCGCGTGATGGCGCCGTCGGAGACCTCGCGCGTCGCGAAGTGGACGACGTCGCCGGGCTGGACGCGAACGGCCGGCGCGATGGTCGCGTCCCAGCGCTTGTGGGTGGGCGCGCTGCGCCCCAGCTCGTGCTCCATGGTGCGCACGCTAGACGAGCCGACGCCCCCGCAGAGCGGCGCGCGCGGTCCAGCGATTAGGGTTCGCGACGTGGACACGATGGACGAGCTGGTCGCCAACAACCGGACCTTCGCGGGCTCGCTGCCCGTGTCGGCGCTCGAGGTGCGCCCGACGCGGCGCCTCGCGGTCGTCACCTGCATGGATTCGCGGCTGGACGTCTTCGCCGCGCTCGGCCTGAAGGACGGCGAGGCGCACGTCCTGCGCAACGCCGGCGGCGTCATCACCGACGACGTGATCCGCTCGCTCGCGATCTCCCAGCGCCGCCTCGGCACCCGCGACGTGATGCTCATCCACCACACCGACTGCGGCATGCAGACGCTGACCGACGACGGCTTCCGCGCCGAGTTGCAGGAGGCGACGGGCGTCGCCCCCGCCTTCGCCATCGAGTCGTTCAGCGACCTCGACGCCGACGTCCGCCAGTCGATCCTCCGCGTCCGCCGCTCCGACTTCCTCCTGCACCGCGACCACGTCCGCGGCTTCATCTACGACGTGAGCTCCCACCAGCTGCGCGAGATCCCGGTCCCCGACGAGCGCTGAGCTCCTGGACGGGCTTCCCCGTCCGTCCAGATTTCGGTGCGCCGCTCGGGAGAGGCGGCGCTGGACGACTACATTGCCTGCGTGACCACGGACGGGGCCGGGCTGCTGGAGCGCGATCGCGCACGGGAGATCGTTGCGGCGGCGCTCGACGACGCCGGCCGTGGCGTGGGCGGACTCGTCGTGATCGAGGCGACGCCCGGCGGCGGGGTCTCCAGCCTCGTGCGCCTGTGCGTCGAGGGTGCACGCGAGCGCGGCATGGCGGCCGGTGAAGCGCGTGCGGTCCCATCCGCCGAGCCTGCGTCGTTCGGGGTGGCGCGCCAGCTGTTCGCCGATTCCTGGGCGCAGCTCTCCGCCGGCCGGGCGCCCGACGACCCCCACCTGATCGAGCTGCTCGCCGGCCAGGCCCGCCGCCTCGGCGCGCTCGGTCCGGGCCTCGTCCTCGCCATCGACGACCTGCAGTGGTGCGACGCCGCGTCGCTGCGCCTCCTGCTCGCCCTGAAGCCGTGGCTGGCCGAGCTGCCCGTCCTCCTCGTCGTCGGGCTGCACCCGGGCGGCGACGCTGCCGAGCCATCGATGCTGGCCCAGCTGCTCGACGCGCCCGCGATCCGCCAGCTCTCCCCCGCCCCGCTGACCGCCGCCGCCGTGGCCCGGCTGGCGGCGGCTGCGCTGGACGAGGACGACCTCCCTCCGAGCTTTGCCGACGCCTGCGCCGCCGTGACCGCAGGCAGCCCCTGGCTGATCGAGGTGGCGCTCGACGCGCTGCGCTCCCGCGGGCTCGCGCCGACCGCCGGCCACGTCCTGGGCCTGCTCGAGAACGTCCCCGGCCCCCTCGCGCGGCGGGTCGCCCGCGA
>JAOPZL010000050.1 GCA_025964175.1 Solirubrobacterales bacterium | reverse complement strand
GCCGGAACATGAGCGGCACCGCGGCGACCGGCGCCCGCTCCGGCGATCTGCGCAACTACGCGCTGGTCACCGGCGCCTACTGGGCCGACACGATCGCCGACGGCGCCAGCCGCATCCTCGTCCTCTTCTTCTTCTACCAGCGTGGCTTCAGCCCGATCCAGCTGGCGTCGCTGGTCCTCTTCTACGAGATCTTCGGGATCGTCACCAACCTCGTCGGCGGCTTCCTCGCCGCTCGGTTCGGGTTGAAGGCGACGCTCGTCGGCGGCCTCGTCGTCCAGGTCGTCGCGCTCGTGATGCTCGCCGCGGTCCCCGACGCGTGGCTCGTCGTCCCCTACGTGATGGCCGCCCAGGCACTGTCGGGCATCGCCAAGGACCTCACGAAGATGAGCTCCAAGAGCGCGGTCAAGGTCGTCGTGCCCGAGAACGCGCCCGGCGACCTCTACCGCTGGGTGGCGATCCTGACCGGCTCCAAGAACGCGCTCAAGGGTGTGGGCTTCTTCATCGGCGGGCTCCTGCTCACGCTGATCGGCTTCCACGCCGCGATGTGGGCGCTCACCGGGATGATCCTCGTCGCGCTCGCGGTGACGCTCGCCTTCATGCACGGCGACCTCGGCCATCCCAACGCCAAGGCCAGGTTCGCCCACATGTTCTCCAACAACCGGGCCGTCAACGTCCTCGCCGCCGCGCGCATCTTCCTCTTCGCCTCCCGCGACGTCTGGTTCGTCGTCGGACTGCCCGTGTACCTGCGCACCGCGCTCGGCTGGAGCTTCTGGGCCGCCGGCGGCTTCCTGGCCATCTGGGTGATCGGCTACGGCATCGTCCAAGCCCTCGCACCGAGGTTCGTCCGCACGCGCGGGGCGAGCGGCGGTGGTGCAGGCGCCGAACCCGACGGCCGACTTGCCACCCAGCTCGCCTTCGCGCTGGCGCTCTTCCCCGCGGCGATCGTCATCGGCCTCGAAGCCGGCCTCGACCCCACCGCGGTCCTGGTCATCGGCCTCATCGCCTTCGGCGTCATCTTCGCGATGAACTCCGCCGTGCACTCCTACCTCGTCCTCGCCTACGCCGACGGCGACAGGGTCGCGATGAACGTCGGCTTCTACTACATGGCCAACGCCGGCGGCCGCCTCCTCGGCACGATCCTCTCCGGCGTCCTCTACGAATGGCAAGGACTCGACGCCTGCCTCTGGGCATCCGTGATCTTCGTCCTCACCGCCGGCGCCCTTTCCCTGCTGCTGCCGAGCCATCCGAGGCATTCCTCGGAGCGGCTCCCCGGCTCGGCGCTGTAGGTGACGAGGGTCGGCCCGGCGTCGGCGGGAGGTCAGGAACTCGAGATGTCGTTCGTCCTGTCCACATCGACCAGCCCCGGTCTGTGGCAGCCTCTGAGGGGTGGCTCGCTGGGCCGCGCTGAGGCGCGTGCCGCGCTCGCAGGCCACCCCTTCAACGGCTACGGAGAATCACCATGAGCACAGATCAGAACACCGGCCGCGTCGCGGTTATCACCGGCGCCTCATCGGGCATCGGCGAGGCCACCGCCCGGGTGCTGGCCGCCGACGGCCACCGCCTCGCGCTGCTGGCGCGCCGCGGGGACCGCATCCAGGCGTTGGCCGACGAGTTGGGCGCCGGCGCGATCGCCATCGAAGCCGACGTCACCGACCGCGCTTCCATCGCCGCGGCCGCCGACCGCGTGCAGCAGCAGCTGGGCCCCGCCGACATCCTCGTCAACAATGCCGGCGTCATGCTCCTGGCACCCTTCTCCTCCGAGCACACCGACGAGACCCGCCAGATGATCGAGGTCAACCTGCTGGGCGCCATGACCACGACCGAGGTCTTCCTGGACCAGCTGCGCGACGGCGGCGGTGACCTCATCAACCTCTCGTCGGTCGCCGGCCGCGTCGCCGGGCCCGGGTCGTCGGTCTACAACGCGACCAAGTGGGGGCTCAACGGCTGGTCGGAGGCGCTGCGCCAGGAGCTGCAGCCCGACATCCGCGTGACGCTCATCGAGCCCGGGGCCGTTGCCACCGAGCTGACCGACCACATCACCCATGCGAGCTCCAAGCAGTACGCCGACAAGCTCTACGACGAGGTCGCGATCACCGCCCAGGACGTCGCCGAGGTCATCGCCTTCGCCATCAGCCGGCCCCAGCGCATGACCCTCAACGAGATCCTCATCCGTCCCACCGGGCAGGCGCTCTGACGCCGATGCCGCCGCTCCCCCGAACCGCGGTGCTCGCGATCACCCTCGCCATGCCGGACACCACCCCCTGACCATCGACCACGGAGACCAGCCACATGCAGATCACCCGCAGCACCATCGACACCATGAAGGGCCCGGCCGAGTGGTTCACCGGCGACGTCTACATCGACACGATCGCCGCGCCGTCGGAGCCCTCCCGTCTCGGGGCGGCGAACGTGCACTTCACCCCGGGCGCCCGCACCGCGTGGCACACCCACCCACTCGGCCAGACGGTCTTCGTCACCGAGGGCATCGGCCTGTGCCAGCGCCGCGACGGTCCGGTCGAGGTCATCCGACCCGGCGACCGCGTCTTCTTCGAGCCCGGCGAGGACCACTGGCACGGCGCCGCCCCGAACCGCTTCATGGTCCACGTCGCCATGCACGAGTCCGACGACTCCGGCAGCCCCGTCACCTGGGGCCGGCACGTCACCGACGACGAGTACGG
>JAOPZL010000172.1 GCA_025964175.1 Solirubrobacterales bacterium | reverse complement strand
TCGGATTCGGCCTTCCACTCCAGCAGCAGGACGTCGTCCTCGAAGAGCAGGGTCGGCAGCTCCCAGGTGGCGCCCGGGATGTCGCCGAGCAGCTTGACGAAGCCGGCCCGGACGCCCTCCCGGCCGCGCAGGACGCCGGAGGGGGTGATGAAGACGGCGTCCTCGCTGTAGTCGCTGACGATGCCGTCCAGGTCCTCGGCCATGAGGACCTCGCCGTGGTGGGCGAAGACCTCCTGCGGGGTGCGGGTCGTCGAAGCTTCCATCGCTCTCCTCCTCGGGTTGCCCGACTGCAAGCTCGGCCCCGTGGATCGTGACAGGCGGACGGCCACCGTGCGCGACGAGTCGGCGCGCGCGATTCGCGGGTGCTGCTTCACTGTGGTCGTGCACGAGACCGCCGCTGATCTCGCCGCGCTCCAGGACCTGATCGACCGCAGCTTCGCGCAGGCCGGACCGCATCTGCTGCGCATCAGCACGCCCGAGCGGCGCCTCACCGCCGAGCAGGTGTCCGCACGGCTGACCGGCATGCGCCTGCTCTCCCTGGCCACGGTGACCGCGGACGGGCGACCGATCGTCGGCCCGGTCGACGGCATCTTCTTCCGCGGCGCCTTCCACTTCAGCTCGGCGCCGGACTCCGTGCGGATGCGCCACATCGCCGCCCGGCCCCAGGTCAGCGCAACCTACCTGCCCGGCGAGGAGCTGGCGGTCACCGTGCACGGCCGGGCCCATCCGGTCGACGTCAGCCCATCGGGCGACACCGCGCTGCGCCAGGCCATCCTCGACATCTACGTTCCGCGCTACGGCCCGGATTGGGAGGCGTTCCTGGATTCGGGCCCGATCTGCGCGCGCATCGACGCGGAGCGGATGTTCACGTTCGCGGGCCCGGACTAGATCACACGCAGACTCGCCGTCACCGACGACACCGGCGGCAGGCGGCGCGCGATCGTGCCCCAGCTCGCGCCCGCGTCGCCGGAGCCGAACACCTCGCCCGACGTGGCGCCGAAGTACAGCTCGAGCGCGGCCCCCTCGCCGAGCTGGGCGAACGCGCGGCGCAGGACCGTGAGGTACGCATCGCGGCGGGGCAGGCCGTCGCCGCGCGCCGTCCAGGTGGCGCCGGCATCGCGGGTTTCGTACACGCGCACGCGCCCGTCCGGCGTCACCCGGTCCATGTCCGCCACGAGCGGGACGACGTACGCGCTGTCGGGGTCCGCCGGGTCCACGGCGAGCGGGAAGCCGAAGTCCGACGGCAATCCGGCGCCGATCTGGCTCCAGGACGTGCCCGCGTCGTCGGAACGGTAGACGCCGCCGTGGAACTGCATGAACAGGCGCTCCGGGCGCCGCGGCGCGCGCTCCAGCCGGTGGACGCAGAGTCCGATCTCGTCGTCCTTGCCCTCGTCTGGCACGTAGCGTGGGTCGAGGCCGGCGTTGCCCCGGATCCACGTCGTGCCGCCGTCGGCGGTGTGCCAGACGCCTGCGGCCGATATCGCGATGGTGAGGCGGTCGGGGTCGCCGGGCCACGGCACGATCGAATGCAGGCACAGCCCCCCGCCGCCCGGCTGCCAGCGGGGACGCGTCGGGTGCTCCCACAGCGCGTCGTTGAGGTGCCAGCTGGCGCCGCCGTCCTGCGTCACGAACAGGACACCGGGATCGCCGCCCGCGTACAGCAGCCCGTCGCGCTCGCCGGGCACGATCACCCAGATGCGCTCGAGCGCCTGCCCGCCTCCCTCCGGCAGCGCGATGCCCTCGGCCTGCTCCCAGTCGCCCGCCGCGTCGTCGGTGACGAACACCTTCGGGCCGTAGAACGGCGATGTCACTCCGGCCAGGAGCCGGCCGCTGCGCGGGTCGCGCAGCGCGAAGTCGACCGGCTCGCCGGCGAACGCGCGCGCCACGACCTCGAACTCGCCGCCCGGCTCTCCCTCGAGCACGAACAGCCCCTTCTTCGTCCCAACCAGCAGCTCGGTCATCCGATCAGCCTCCAGAGATGGCGGGCAGCACGTCGATGGTGTCTCCCTCCCGCACCGCGGCGTCCCCGCGTGCGCGCTCGCCGTTGACGTAGACGTTGATGTGGCGGCGCACCTCGCCGCGCTCGTCGAGGATCCACCCGCGCACCGGCGGTTGCGCCGCCTCCAGCGCCCGCAGGACGTCGGACACCGTCGCCCCCTCGACCTCGTGGGTCGAGTCACCCCCGGCGCGGGCCCGTAGCGGACCGCGAAGACGAAGAGAACACGCCATGCCCTTCAGACCGCTTCGCCGCGGAAACCTCATCGCGCAGCCGCGGGCGTTCCGAGATCATCCTGTACGAGAAGAAGTAGCCTGCCGCGACGATGCGTCGCCTCCTCGCGCTGATCACCCTTCTCGTCGCCAGCGCTCTTCCCGCCTCCGCCGGGGCCGCGCTGGCCCCCGGCGACATCCATATCGGCCTGGCCTTCTCGGGCTCCGGCGCCGGCTCCACGTACGGCGGCCAACAGGAGGACGCCGCCCGCCTGGCAGTCGACGAGGTCAACGCCTCGGGCACGCTGGGACCGGCCAAGCTCGTCCTGGACGTGCGCGACGACGCGTCCAGCCCGCGACAGGCCACCGACGCGTTCACGCAGCTGATTGACGGCGGCGCGGTCGCGCTGCTCGGGCCCACGCTGTCCAGCTGCGCGTTGGTCGCCGACCGAGTGGCGCAGGCCCGCGGGATCCCGGTGCTCGGCATCTCGACCACCGGCGACGGCGTGCTGGACATCGGCGACTTCGTCTTCCGCAACGCGCTCTCGGAGCGCGTCGTGCTGCCCGTGACCGTCGCGGTGTCCCACCGTCGCCTCCGCTACCGCCGCGCGGCGATCGTCTGGGCCGACGGCGACGCCTACTCCAAGAGCGCCCACGACGTGATCCGCCGATCGCTGAAGACGCTGCCCGGTGTGGGCCTCGTCGCCGACCAGCCCTTCCCCTCCGATTCCTCGGCCGGCTCCACTTCGGCGCTGCGGAAGATCGCGGCGCGCCGACCCGACGTGCTGTTCATCGCCGCGCTGGCTCCGGACGTGATCGACATCATGAGCGCCGCCCGGCGCATGCCGGCCCTACGCCGCGTCCCGTTCGTGGGCGGCGACTCGTTCAACACCCCGGGCCTCATGGACCAGGCGGGCGACGTGGCCGACGGCGCGATCTCCGGCAGCTCCTGGATCGCCACCGAGAACACGCCCGGCAACGCCGCCTTCGTGCGTACCTACCGCGCCCGTCTTGGCTACCAGCCCGACCAGTTCGCCGCCCAGGCCTACACCGGCGTCCAGCTGCTGGCCGACGCGATCGCCCGCGCCGACTCGACCGCCCCACGCGCGATCCGCGACGCGCTCGCGGGCCTGCGCAACATCGACACGGTGCTCGGGCGCTTCTCGTTCGCCGCCGACCGCGAGCCGATGTACGCCCCGGTCATCCAGCAGGTCCGCGGCTACGGCTTCGTGAAGATCGGCTGACGTCGTCCCTCAACCACCGCCCAGCGCCACCCGACAACTGGTGCAGCGTTGTCCGCCGGTGACCACGGGGGCGGTTGAGCGATCCCGTTGACGGGCATCGGCAACCCTCCTGGCAGCCGGTGCGCGGCCAACCACAGCGGAAGAAGCAGATACAGATGAGTCAGTCGGATCGGGCGAGGGAGCCTCGGGGCAAATCGGGGGGCTGGTGGGCGATGTTCCTCTGCCTCGGCCTCGCGCTCGTTGCGGTCTACGAGCTGGCGCTTTCACCCGACAGTCTGGGCGCAGCGGTGGTCTACACCGCCGTTTCTGTGCTGCTGGCGTGCGCCAGCGTCGTGGGCATTCTCGTGCATCGCCCTGAGCGGGCGACGCTGTGGTGGCTGTTCGCCGCGGGCTGGATCCTGATCGTGCCCGCTACCGCCTGGCTGTTCCTGTCCCCGCACCTCACCGGCGAGACGGTCTCGTTCCCGTCGGCGGCCGATGCGTTCTACATCGCCGGGTACCTGTTCCTGGTCGCGGCGCTGGTCGTGCTCGGCAGCCGGCAGGCGGGGGCCCGCGACCGTCCCGCCACCGTCGACGCCCTGATCGTCACGCTGGCCGTCGGCGCGATCTCGTGGGGCTTCGTCGTCGATCCGGTGCTCGCCAGCGGCGACGCCGACCTCGCCCAGCGGCTGGTGCCCCTCGGCTACACGGTCGTCGACCTCCTGCTGCTGGGCGGGCTGGTACGGCTGTGGTTCCTGCGCGGCCGCCTGCAGCCGGCATCGCTGCTGCTGACGCTGGGGATCGTCCTGCAACTCGTGGCCGACGAGGGCTACACGGTCAGCGTGATCCGCGACACGCCGATCTCGGGGCGCTGGTATGACGCCTTCTACCTGCTGGGCTGGACGATGATCGGCGCCGCGGCCCTCCATCCGTCGATCCGCTCGCTGATGCGCCCCGACGGTCCACGCGACTTCGTCCTGACGCGCGTGCGCTTCGCGTTCCTGGCGGCGGCGGCGCTGTTGCCGCCGGCGGTGATCGTCGCCGAGCAGGCCGGCTCGAACCGCGACAGCGGCTCCCTGCTCGCGCTCACCTGCATCTCGGCGGTCATGTTCCTGCTGGTGCTGCTGCGCATGCGGTGGCTGCTGGTCGACATCAGCCAGCATCGGGAGATGCAGCGCCTCAAGGGCGAGTTCACCTCGATCGTCAGCCACGAGCTACGCACACCGCTCACCTCGATCCGCGGCTCGCTGGGCCTGATGGCCGGCGGCGCGCTGGGCGAGATGCCCGAGGCGGCACAGCGCATGCTCACGATCGCGGTGGCCAACACCGACCGCCTCGTCCGCCTCATCAACGACATCCTCGACATCGAGAGCATCCAGTCCAGTGAGACGGTCATGGAGATGCAGCCCCTGGCGGCCGGAGAGCTCGCCGAGGAGGCGCTGCGCGAGATGGAGGGCATGGCCTGCGACGCGGGCGTCCGGCTGGAGGCGTCGATCGCCGCCGTCGCGATCGCCGGCCACCGCGACCGGCTCATCCAGACGCTCGTCAACCTCATCGGCAACGCGATCAAGTTCGCTCCCGCCGGCTCGCTGGTGCGCGTCAGCGTCCGGCGCGAAGACGACGAAGCCGTCTTCCGCGTCGAGGACCGCGGGCGCGGCATCCCCCCCGAGAAGCTCGAGGACATCTTCCGCGCCTTCGAGCAGGTCGACGCCTCCGACACCCGCGAGAAGGGCGGCACCGGACTAGGGCTGGCGATCGCCCGCTCGATCGTCCATCGCCACGGCGGACGCATCTGGGCCCAGAGCGCGGTCGGCGAGGGCAGCACGTTCGTCGTCGCGATCCCCGCGCTGGCGGAGATCGTCCTCGACGAGCGCGCCGGCGATCGTGAACCGGCGCGTTGGCGCAATGTGGAAGTCGCGAAAGGCGGCGGCGCCGACTAGCGCCGTCAGCAACCCCAGCGACGTCACCGCCGAGCGCGTGGCATCAATCATCTAGGCCCAGCCGAGGGCTTGGGCGAGCTCGTCGGGCAGCGTCATCGGGTCAAAGGGCTTGGAGATCACGGCCGCCACCCCCAGCGCGACGTACTGCATGCTTTCGGCGCCCTTGGCGGTGAGCATCACGACGGGGATGTGCCGCGTGGCCTGCTGCTCGCGCAGGCGCTTGAACGTCGAAGGACCGTCCAGGCCCGGCATCATCACGTCGAGCACGATCGCATCGAGATCCTGTCCAGCGGCGACCAGGAGACCCTCCTCGCCCGACGAGGCCGTCAGCACCGTGTGCCCGCCGACGGCCTCCAGGCTCATGCCCACGACCGCGCGGATGTCATCGTCGTCGTCGATGACCAGGATACGTCTCTTCACCAATGTAATTCTAGGCCAGCCGGCCGATCTGATTCCGGGGGTTGTGACGCCGGTCGCCGTCGCCGCTCGGCCTACGGAACGCGTGTGGCGTCGACGCGTCCGGTGAGGAGGCCTCCTTGGGGTGGGTCGCGTCGACGACGACGGAGCTGTGGTCCAGGGTGAGGAAGGCCGCCACGACATCTGGGTCGAACTGCGCTCCGGCCTCGGACCTGATGAGGTCCAGGGCTCGCTCGATGGGCCACGCCTCCTTGTACGGGCGCTCGTGCGTCAAGGCGTCGAAGACGTCGGCTACAGCGACGATGCGGCCCCACACGCCGATGCCGTTGCCCTTGAGGCCGCGCGGATAGCCGCCCCCGTCCCAGCGCTCGTGGTGGTCGAGCGCGATCGTCTCGGCCATCTGCAGGACGTCAGATCGACTTCCGGCGAGCATGCCGGCGCCCATGATCGTGTGGCGCGCCATCTCGGCGCGTTCCTGCGGCGTGAGGCGCCCGGGCTTGAGGAGGATCGAGTCGGGAACCGCGAGCTTGCCGATGTCGTGCAGGGGGGCCGCGAGACGCAGCACGGCGACGCACGCGCCATCCATGCCCATGCCCTGCGCGATCAGAGCGGCGGTGCGACCGACGCGCTCCGTGTGCTGGCGGGTGTCGTCGTCGCGGTATTCGGTCGCGCGGGCCAGAAACGCCAGCAGTTCGAGGCGGGCCGCCTCCAGGTCGGCGGTGCGCTCGCCAACGCGACGTTCGAGTTCAGCGTTGATGGTCAGCAACTCCGCGCGCCGCGCCTGAAGCTCGCCGGCCATCGCGTTGAACGCCTGCTGTGAGCCCGCGAACTCGCGCAGCTTTGGTTCGGACAGGCGCACGCCGAGGTCGCCGGCGCCCAGGCGTCGGGCGCCAGTGTCGAAGTCTCGCAGCGGGTGCAGGACGTCGCGGCGCAACAGCAACCCGACGAACAGCAGGACTCCCAGCGACGCCGCGATGGCGGCCCCGCTCGTCCAGCGCGCCATACGCACTACCGACTCGCCGTCGCGTGTCAACGCACCGACTCTGCGCGACTCGGTAACGATGAGCCTGTCGAACGCTCGCCGGACGGCGTCGACGTGTTCCGCGCCGTCGGCCTTGAGCGACCACCCTCGTGATCGAGCGATCGCTCCGCGTGCGCGGTCGGCGATCAGCGGCTCGGCGTGCTCGGCGACGTACGCACGCCCCCGGCTGATGACCTCATGCGCCGCCGTGTGAGTCGCCGGATCCCCGCCGGTCGCCGACCGCGCGAGGACTGCGGCGGCCTCGTCGAGTCGGAGACGGGCGGCGCGCAAGCGGGCCAGGTTGCGCGAGTCGGCGACGAGGAGATAGTCGCGAACGCTGTCCTCGTTGTCGCTGGCGGCCTGCACCACCCGATACCCCTTGTTGAGGATCTCGTCGGAGGCTGTACGTTCGCGCGCATCATGTCGTGACTGTTGTGTTGAGACGAACAGGGCCACCAGGGAGGTCGCCAGCAGAACACCCAACAGCCCGACGGTCCCCAGGAACCGCCCGCGGATGGATGTTCGCGGCACGCGCGGCAGCCGCGGAACGACAGGTGTCGAAAAGGCCAAGTCGCATCCAGGTCGAGAAGAGGTGGGCTCCAGCAGGCCATCGGCCGCGACGCACCGAACTTGACAGCAACGCCACGTTGCTCGGCGAATGAGCGACAGAGATGGCGCGGCTGGACCGTGCGCCCCGACAACGCCGTCTCGCGGGCGCGGGCGGCCCCGTCACCGCCGGCCCGCCGGCTCAGCGACCGAGCAGCAACGCGATGCCCTGGCCGCCGCCGATGCACAGCGTCACCAGCCCGTAGTCGTGTCCGGCCCGATGCATCTCGCTGATGGCCTTCGCCGTGACGATGGCGCCCGTGGCACCGATGGGGTGTCCCAGGGCGATCGCGCCACCGTTGGGGTTCACTCGGGCCGGGTCGAGGTCCAACGCGCGGATGACGGCGATCGCCTGGGCCGCGAACGCCTCGTTGAGCTCGATCACGCCGACCTGGTCGAGGGTGACGCCGGCGCGATCGAGCGCCTTGCGCACGGCGGGCACCGGGCCGATGCCCATGTAGGCCGGATCGACGCCACAGGTCGCATACGCGAGGATGCGGGCACGGATCGCGACGCCGAGCTCCGACGCCCGACGTTGCGACAGGACGACGACGGCCGCTCCCGCGTCGTTCATCCCGGAGGCGTTGCCCGCCGTCACGGTCCCGGGATGCTGGAAGACCGGCTTGAGTGCTCCGAGCGCCGCGGCGGTGAGGCCGGGCCGGATGTGCTCGTCGGAGAGGAACTCGACCGCGCCGTCGCGGCCGGTCAGCGTCAGGGGCTCGATGTCGTCGGACAGCCGGCCCTCCGCCGTGGCCTGCGCGGCGCGGCGGTGCGACTCGGCGGCGAAGGCGTCCTGCTCCTCACGGGAGATCTGGTGGCGCGCAGCGAGGTTCTCCGCCGTCACGCCCATGAGGACGTCGTGGAACGGGTCGGTCAACGCGCCCGACACGGGATCCAGCGCGGCGGTCTCCCCCATCCGGGCGCCCCACCGTGCCGACGGCAGCCAGTACGGGCCGCGGCTCATGGACTCCGCGCCGCCGGCCACCGCCACCTGCACGTCACCGGACTGGATCGCCTGCGTGGCCGAGATGATGGCCTGGACGCCCGAGCCGCACAGGCGGTTCACGGTGAACGCGGGCGTCTCCTGCGGGATGCCGGCCTTCATGCCGACCACGCGCGCCATGTACATGTCCTGCGGCGCGGTGTGGATGACGTTGCCGAACACGACGTGCTCCACCAGCGCAGGGGCGATCCCGGCCCGCTCAAGCGCTGCCGAGGTGGCGTGGGCACCCAGCTCGGTCGGCGGCACGTCGCGCAGCGACCTCCCGTAGGCGCCGATGGCCGTCCGGGCGGCCGATGCGATGACGACGTCTTCCATGGCGATCTTCTCCTCGGTGTCTTCGATCATGCGGAAGGGCGCCCGGTGACCGCGGCGGTCGAGCAGGCCCCTTCAACCATGCGCGCCATCGATGGCGGCACGGGCGGCACCTGCCAGCGCCGGGACTCCATCCCCGAGCCGGGCGAAGTAGGGGTCGTCGGTGCTGCCCGCGAGATGGCGTTGGTAGCTGCCCTCCAGGAAGATCGCGGCCTTCCACAGCGCGAGCGCCTGATACCAGCCGAGAGCTGCGAGGTCGCGGCCGGTCCGCTCGGCGTAGCGACGCGCCAGGGCATGACGGTCGAGGAAGCCGGGCAGCCGCGTCACCGCGGAGAGGTCGAGCATCGGATTGGGCGGATCGCCCGGCTCGGCCCACGTCGCCGTCAGGTAGCCGAGGTCGGCCAGCGGGTCGCCGAGTGCCGCCAGCTCCCAGTCGAGCATGGCGGACAGGCGGGTCGGCGCCCCTGGGGCGAACATCACGTTCCCCAGCCGGTAGTCGCCGTGGACGACGGTCGTGGTCGCCGTCGCGGGGATGTCGCAGGAGAGCAGCTCGGCGACGCGCTCGAGCTCGGGCAGCGGGCGGGTGGCGTTGCGCTCCAGCAGCCCGCGAAAGCGTCGCAGCTGCCGCTCGAGGTAGGCGCCGGGGCGACCGAAGTCCGACAGCCCGGCGGCCTGCACGTCGACGGCGTGCAGCTCGATGAGCGCGTCGACGACCTCCTCCCCGACCTGCCTTCTGCCCCCCGCAGCGTCCAGATCGGATGGCAGCCGCCGCGTCAGGACGTGCCCGTCGATGAGCGGCATGAGGTAGAACGGAGCGCCGATCACCGTGCCGTCGTCGCAGGTGGCGAGGACCTCGGGAACGCGCACGCCGGCGGGGCCCAGCGCGGACAGCAGCTTGGCTTCGCGCAGGACGTCGTGCGCCGACGGCGGCAGCGGTCCGCGTGGCGGCCGGCGCAGCACCAGCCGGAGGTCGCCCCGCGAGAGGGCGTACGTCACGTTGGAGTGTCCGTCGCCGATCGGCGCCACCGTGAGCGGCCCGTCCCCGAGCCCGGCCGCGTCCAGGAAGGCCTCCAGCGGCTCGATCACCAGGAGCGGCTCTCGCTCCTGCGCGGCGGCCTCGCGGACCGTGCGCACGACGTCCTGCGTCGCCGACGTGCTCACCGTGCCTCACCGCGTCCCACGGCGCGCTCGCGCTGGCGCAGGGCGCGACGGGCGATGGCCCAGTGGTGGGTCTCGGTCGGACCGTCGTAGATCCGAAACGGCCGCACCTCGGCCAGCATCCGTGCGAGCGGCAGATCGCCTGAGACGCCGAGGCTGCCGCAGATCTGCACGGCGCGGTCGACGACTCGTCCGACGGCTTCGGCGACGTGCGCCTTGGCGACCGACGACTCGTGCCGCGCAGGCTCGCCGCGATCCAGCGCCCAGGCGCAGCGCCAGATCAGCATGCGGCTGGTCTCGATGTCGATCACCGACTGGGCGATGCGCTCCTGCACCATGCCCAGGTCCCCCAGGCGCTGGCCGAACGCCTCGCGCTCGATGGCCCGGTCGCACGCCACGTCCAACGCTCGGCGCGCGATGCCCAGCCAGCGCATGCAGTGTGTCAGCCGCGCGGGCGCGAGACGCACCTGCGCATAGCGGAAGCCCTCGCCGACCTCGCCGAGCACGGCATCGTCCGTGACGCGGCAATCCTCGAACGTCACCTCCGCGTGGCCTCCGGGGAACGACCGATCGATCGCATCGACGATCCGGTCCACGCGCCAGCCCGGGTTCTCGCGGTCGACGAGGAACATCGTCGCGCCTTCCTCGGCGAGGGCCATGCAGATGGCGAAGTCGGCTCCCTGCGCTCCGGTGATGAACCACTTGCGCCCATCGATCGCCCACCCGCCATCGACGCGTCGTGCGCGCGTTCGCAGCATCGACGGGTCCGAGCCGGCCCCGGGGGCGGGCTCGGTCATGGCAAAGCACGACCGCGTCTCGCCGGCGGCCAGCGGCACGAGGTAGCGCTCGCGCTGCGCGGCGGTGGCCACCACCCCCAGCAGGTGCATGTTGCCCTCGTCCGGGGCGGCGCAGTTGAGCGCCTGGGGCCCGAGGATGCTGTAGCCCGCCTCCTCGAAGACCACGGCCATGCCGCGCATGTCCAGGCCCAGGCCGCCGAGCTCGCGGGGCACCTGTGGGGCGAACACGCCGGCGCGACGCGCGGCCTCCTGCAGCTCGGCGCGAAGGGCACCGTCCAGCCCGTGCTCAGCGCTGTCGCGCGGCTCCGCCGGGATCACGACGTCGCTCACGAACGTGCGCACCCGATCGCGCAGCTCGATGAGCTCCGGTTCCAGCGCGAAGTCGATCATGACGCGAGCATACCTACTCGAAGGTATGTCAGGCTTGCCGGTATCCTGGTCGCGGCGATGCCTGAGTCCACGCGCGTAGCCAATGGAGCCAAGACCCGAGCCCGCCTCCTGGACGCCGCGATCACGCGGCTCTCGCAGGGCGGCCCGGACACCAGCTTCGACGTCATCGCCGGCGACGTCGGGGTGACCAAGGGCGCGCTCTACCACCACTTCGCGTCCAAGGAGGGCCTGGTCGAGGCGGTCTACAAGGAGGCGGTTCGGCGCCATGCCGAGCGGGTGATCGACGCGAGCGGCACCGGGACCGGCCGCGAGCGGCTGCGCGCGCTGATCATGGAGTCGGCCAAGCTCTATGGATCGGGGACGCCGTTCTACGGGCTCCTGCTGCGCCTGCACGTCGAGGCAGGGACCTCCCGGCCCTACCTGGCGCCGACCGCCCGCCGCGTCCAGGAGCGCCAGCGCCGCTACATGGTCGGGCTCGTGGCCGCCGGGCAGGCCGATGGGTCGATCAGGGCCGACGTCGACAGCGACGCCGTCGGCCACACCGTCAACGCCGCGCTGCAGGGCTTCCTGGTTCAGCAGCTGGAGCCGGTCGAGGTGCAGCGGCAGGCCACGGAGAGCTTTGCCGCGCTGCTGGAGACGGTCCTCTGAGCCTCCTCAGCCGCGCCCGTTCGCGGCATCCGTCCATCCGCGTCGGTCCCGGGTCGCGAAGGAACGCATCGACGCGTTCCTCCGCGACCGCCGGCCGACCTCAGCCCGATCCGTGCGCCCTACCCTCCGGCGCCGGGCCCCAGGTCACGAGAAGTAGCGGGTGGTGACCGACTTCTTGCGGGTGAAGAAGTCGACGCTGGCCTCGGCCTGGATCGGGATGTCGCCGAACATCGACTTCTTCCAACCGGTGAACGGAAACAGCGCGACCGGCGCCGCGACGCCGATGTTGATGCCGACCATGCCGACCTCGACCTCGGCCCGGAAGTGGCGCGCCGCCGCACCGGACTCGGTGAACAGCGACGTGCCGTTGCCGTACGGGCTGCCGTTGACGAGCTCGATCGCCTCGTCGAGCGAGCCGACCTCGACGACAGCGAGAACGGGCCCGAACAGCTCCTCGCGGGCCAGGTCGCTCTCGGCATCGACGTTCTCGAGGATCGTCGGCCCGACGAAGAAGCCGTTGCCCTCCACCCCGGGATCGCGGCCGTCGAGGACGAGCGTGGCGCCGTCATCGAGCGCGCGCTGGATGCCCGCCTGGATCCGCTCGGCGGCGGCCAGCGAGACGACCGGGCCGATGTCGACTCCGTCCTGCATGGGATCGCCGAGCGTGATCTCCGCCCCGCGCGCCACCAGATCGTCCTTCAGCTCCGACCACACGCCGCCCACCGTGACGATCACCGATCCCGCCATGCAGCGCTGCCCGGAGGTCCCGAAGCCGCTCTGGGCGATCTGGTTGGCGGTCTGGTCGATGACGGCGTCCGGCATGACCACCATGTAGTTCTTGGCGCCGCCCAGCGCCTGCACGCGCTTGCCGTTGGCGGTGCCGCGCGAGTGCACGAGCTGGGCCACCTTGGCCGAGCCGACGAACGAGATCGCGTCGATGCCCGGCGACTCGAGCATCGCCTCGACGACCTCGCGGCCGCCGTTGACCAGGTTCCACACGCCGGCGGGGATCCCGATCCCGTCGATGATGTCGAACAGCACCTGCTGGGTCAGCGGCGTCTGCTCCGACGGCTTCCACACGATCGTGTTGCCGCACACCAGCGCGGCGGACTGCTGGGCGATCGTCGAGAACAGCGGGAAGTTGAACGGCGAGATGACGCCGCAGACGCCGACCGGCTGGCGAATCATCTCGGCATCGACGCCGCTGGCCACGTTCTCGGCCAGCTGGCCGCGCAGCAGCATCGGGATGGCGCCGGCCGCCTCGAGACCCTCCATCGAGCGGATCACCTCGCCGCGCCCCTCGGCCAACGTCTTGCCCACGTCCTTGGCGATCGCCGCCGCCACCTCGTCGAGACGATCCTCGATGCCGCGCAGGTAGCGCGCGACGAACCGGGCCCGAGTGGTCGCGGGCGTCCGGCGCCACTCCGGCAGCGCCGCGCGGGCCGCGGCGACGGCCGCCTCGACCTCCTTGGCCGACGACAGCGGGACGCGGGCGACCGTCTCGCCGGTTGCCGGGTTGACCACGTCGTCGGCGTCGCCGCTGGGCGCCGTCCACGCCCCGCCGACGTAGTTTCGCAGGACGGGGACCTGGGTGTCGGTGGGGCTGTCAAGGGTCGTGCTCATGAGCTTCTTTCGTCGGTTCTGGACAGGCGGAGACGGGTGCGCGACCGGTCGGTCACGGCACGAGCGTCTCCAGAGGACGGTGGTAGAGGATGTCGTCGATGACCTCGATCGGGATGGGGATCGGCGCATCGAGGTCGGCCAGGGCGCGGATGCGCTGGACGCAGTCGGCCGGGTCGAACACGGGGAAGTCCGAGCCGAAGAGCAACCGGTCGGTGACGCGGTACTCGAGGGCGGCGAGCAGCCCGTTGTAGAGCTGCCAGGGACGGTGGGCCAGCGCCGAGATGTCCGCGTAGACGTTCGGGTTCTTGACCATCAGCTCAACCGTCTCCGCGCACCACGGCTTGCCCATGTGGGCGACGACCAGCGGCGTCTGCGGAAACGACCGGGCGACCTTGTCGAGCAGCACCGGCTGGCCGTACTCCAGCGTGCACTCCGGGATGAAGACGCCGCCCTGGTGGAACATCAGGAAGATGCCCAGCTCGGCCGCCGCCTCGTAGACCTCCCAGGCCTCGGGTGCATGCGGGTGATAGCCCTGGTACGGCGGCGAGAGCTTGAGGCCGTGCAGGCCGAGCTCGCGCACCGCCCGCCGGACCTCGTCGGCCGCGCCCGGGCGCCGTGGGTCGACGCTGGCGATGCCGATCGCCCGGCCGCGGTTGGTGCTCAGGTACTCGGCGACGTAGTCGTTGGGCACGTCCATGCCGATCTGGTCGATCGTCAGGCCGACCAGCCCGAAGCGCTGGACGCCGGCCTCGCGCATGGCCGCCTCGTGCTCGGCGAAGTCCGCCATCGCTGACGGCCTGGCCGGCGCGCAGACCGCATCGAGCCGGGGACCCCAGACGGGGCCCAGCTGCTCCGGGCGCCATATGTGGGTGTGCCAGTCGACGAGCTCGCGCCCGGCCAGGTCGGGCATCAGCTCGCGCCTTGCTCCGCGGCCAGCTGGGCGCCCGCGCCGCGCACGGCGATCGCGTCGATCTCGACGCGGCAGTCGCCGCCGATGCCGACGTAGAAGGTGCAGCGCGACGGGTACGGGCCCTCGCCGAAGAACTCGCGGTAGGCCTCGACGAACTCGGCGTAGTAGTGGCGATCGTGCAGGTAGCACGTCGTCTTGACCACGTCACGCAGCGTGCAGCCGGCCTCGCGCAGGGTGGCGTCGACCATCTCCAGGCAGATGCGCGTCTCGTCGGTGATCGTCTTGGCCTCCTTCATGCGCGTCCCGTTCTCGGTGTCGCATGCCATCCCGGCGGCGAAGACCAGCGTCTCGGTCGCGACGCCGAGCGACAGGCCATAGCGGGCGAAGTCCGGCTGGTCGGCCGGATTCAGGAACTTCACGGTCATTGCTTCCTCTGGTGTTGGTTGGACAACGGATGGCTGCTTCAGTGCGTGACCGCCGCCGGGCTGTGCAGCAGCGGCATCACGGCGTCGGAGAACAGCCGGATCGAAGCGCCCACGTCCTCGTGGGCGACGCCGGGCAGGGTCATCTGCAGCAGCCAGTGCTGCACGCCATAGGTGTCGACCATCCGGTTGATGCGCTCGGCGACCGACTCCGGCCCGCCGATGAACAGGTGGTCGCGCGCGAGCAGCAGGTCGAATGGCTTGGCGTCGAGGATCTCGCCGGCGTCCTGGTCTTCGCCGTGGTCGAGCCAGATCTTGCGGCCGCGGATGCGGGTCATCAGCTCGAACATGTCGTTGATGGCCGGCTCGGCGATGCGGCGCGCCTCCTCGTCGCTCTCGGCGACCAGGCACAGGCGAAGCGCGGCGCAGTCCTCGCCGGGCGCAGTCCGCGTCCCGGTGTGGCGCTCACGCGCGTCGGCGTAGGTCTTCAGCAGCGAGTGGAACGCGCTGCCGGTCGGCAGCCAGGTGATCGGCCGCATGTCGTTCGCGGCCGCCATGTCGAACCCGGCCGGCGCCTCGGAGACGGTGAACAGCGGCGGGTGCGGATCCTGCAGAGGCCGCGGCACGAGGCCGAGCGCGATGACCTCGCCAGACTCGTCGGTGAAGCGTGGGTCCGGAGCGCCGTCGCCCACCGGGCTCTTCACACCCGGGTGAGGGATCGTGTACCGCGCCCCCTCCCAGCGCAGCGTGTCCTGGGTCCACGCGCGCCGGACGATCTCGAGGTGCTCGAGGAAGATGTCGCGGCTGCGCTGCTCGTCGCGGCGATCGGCGGCCGCGTTGAGGTTCATGATGTCTCGCAGGATGATCCCGCGTCCGAAGGAGACGTCCAGCCGCCCGCCGCTGAGCTGGTCGAGCATGGCCAGGTCCTCGGCCACCCGCAGCGGATGCCAGAGAGTGAGGCTGATCGCGCCGATGGCGATCCTGATGCGGCGTGTCCGCGAGGCGAGGTCGGCCCCGAGCACGATCGGGTTGGGAACCTGGTCGATGCCCTCCACGTCGAAGTGGTGCTCGCCCAGCCAGATCGCCCCGTA
>JAOPZL010000168.1 GCA_025964175.1 Solirubrobacterales bacterium | reverse complement strand
GCGCGGCCGCGGGCTGTGCCGCCCCGATCGTCTCCTGCAGGCATGACGCGAAGTCGCGCAGCAGGCGCCGAGAGACGTCCTCGATCATGCCGCCGCGGCCGAAGCGGGCCAGGCGCCCGGTGATCGTGAAGTCGGTCTCCACGTCGACCCGGGCGCCGCCGTCCTCCTCGCGCACCGTCGAGCGGATCGTCGCCGTCGCCCCGCCCTGCCCGCGCTTGTCGGTCCCGCGCGCGCTCATCACCGCCGTGTGCGTCGCCTCGTCGAGCTCGTCCATCTTCAGCGTGCCGTTGTAGGCGGCCGTCGTCGGGCCGAGCTTGACCATGAAGGTCCCGCGGTAGGTGCCGTCCTCGCCGGCCTCGGCGACCTCCGCGCCGGGCAGGCAGGGCGCCACGCGCTGGACGTCGATCAGCGCGCGCCAGACCTCGTCGGCCGGCGCCGCGACGGTGAACGACTGCTCGAGCTTCATCTGCTCAGACCCCGGCGGCCCGCGACAGCGCGCGCCGCGTGAGCACCCGCGCCAGGTGGCGCTTGTACTCGGGCGTCGCGTTGAGGTCGCCGGGCGGGTCGGTCCCCTCGGCCGCCTGCTCGGCCGCCCCCGTGATCGCGTCGGAGCTGAGCGGCTGGCCGCGCAGCGCGTGCTCGACCGCCGTGGCCCGGATCGGTGTGGAGGCCATGTTCGTGAAGGCCACGCGCACGTCCTCGCAGCTGCCGTCGGCGCCCTTGCGCACCAGCGCGCAGACGCCCACCATCGCCCAGTCCTCGGCGCGCCGGGTGAACTTCTCGTAGGCGTGCCCCCAGTCCTCGAGCGCCGGCACCCGCACCTCGGTGATCAGCTCGTCGGCGGCGATCGCCGTGGTCATGTAGTCCTGGAACAGATCACCGGCCGCGATCTCGCGCGATGCCGCGCTGTTGCGAACGGAGACGGTCCCTTCCATGGCGACGAGGATCGTCGGCAGGTCCGAGGCCGGGTCGCCGTGGGCCAGCGAGCCCCCGATCGTCCCCCGGTTGCGGACCTGCTGGTCGGCGATCAGCGACGTCGCCTCCCCCACGATGCCGAGCTCGGCCCGGCCCTGGAGGTCGGCGTGGCGGGTCAGCGCCCCGATGCGCCAGCTGCCGTTCTCCCGTTGGGCGCCGCGCAGCCCTGGGACGTGACGCAGGTCGACGAGCAGCGTGGGCACGGCGAGGCGCATCTTCATCAGCGGCAGCAGCGAGTGCCCGCCGGCCAGCGCCTTGGCGTCCTCGCCGCCATGGGCCAGCGCGCGCAGCGCCGCGTCGAGCGAGTCGGGCGCGACGTAGTCGAACTCGGCCGGAATCATTGCTGACCCTCCTGGATCGCGTTCCACACCCGCATCGGCGTGAAGGGCATGTCCATGTAGTCCACGCCCAGCGGGCGCAGCGCGTCGATGACCGCGTTGGCGACCGCGGCGCTGGCCGCGATCGTGCCCGCCTCGCCGATGCCCTTGACCCCGAGGGAGTTGACCGGCGACGGGGTCTCCGTGCGGTCGGTCTCGATGCTGGGGATCTCGGCCGCCGTGGGCAGCGCGTAGTCGACGAAGGTGCCGGTCACCAGCTGGCCGATCTCGTCGTAGATCACCTGCTCGTAGAGCGCCTGGCCGATCGAGTGCACGATGCCGCCATGGACCTGCCCGTCGATGAGCAGCGGGTTGATCGCCGGGCCGCAGTCGTCGACGGCCAGGTAGCGCACCACCTTGACCTTGCCCGTCTCGGCGTCGACGTCGACGATCGCCGCGTGCGCCCCGAACGGGAAGACGAAGTTGTTCGGGTCGTAGAACGCGGTCTCCTCGAGCCCCGGCTCCATCCCCTCGGGGATGTCCTCGGGGATGTAGGCGCTGCCCGCCACCTCGGCCAGCGTCATGCCCTGCTCGGGCGAGCCGCGGACGATCCAGCGGCCGTCGCGGACCTCGATGTCGTCGGGCGAGGCCTCGAGCTTGTGGGCGACGAGCGCCTTGCCCTTCTCGACGACCTTGGCCGTCGCCTTGGCCACCGCCTCGCCGCCGACGGCGAGCGAGCGCGAGCCGTAGGTGCCCAGCCCCTGTGGGCCGGCGGCGGTGTCGCCGTGGACGACCTCCACCTGCTCGGGGTCGCACCCGAGTCGATCGGCGACGATCTGGGCGAAGCCGGTCTCGTGGCCCTGACCATGCGGCGAGGTGCCGGTGTAGACGGTCACCGCGCCGGTCAGGTGCACGCGCACCAGCGCCGACTCCCACAGCCCGGTCTGCAGGCCGAAGCCGCCCGGACCGACGACCCGCGAGGGCGCCAGGCCGCAGATCTCGGTGTACGTCGAGAACCCGAGCCCGCGATGGATGCCTTCGCCGCGAAGGCGCTCCTGCTCGGCGCGGAAGGCGGCCACGTCGAGGTGCTCGAGCAGCTTGGCCAGGCTCGCCTGGTAGTTACCCGAGTCGTAGACGATGCCCAGCGCGGTCTCGTGCGGGAAGTCGTCGGCGGCGATGAAGTTGCGCCGGCGCACGTCCAGCGGATCGAGCCCGAGCTCGTGCGCGAGCTGGTCCATCGCGACCTCGATCATGTGCGTCGCCTCGGGCCGGCCGGCGCCGCGGATGGCGTCGGTCGAGAACTTGTTCGTCAGGACCCCGACGATGTCGGTCTGGACCGCCGGGAAGCGGTAGCAGCCGCTCATCACGAACGCGCCGAGCGCGGGCACGGCCGGCGTCAGCAGCATCAGGTACGCGCCGAAGTCGGCGAGGATCTTGGCGTGGAAGGCGGTGACCGTGCCGTCGCGCTTGGCGCCGACGCGGACGGTTGCGATCTGGTCGCGGCCGTGGTGGGTGACCATCATCGCCTCGGAGCGGGTCTCGACCCACTTCACCGGGCGTCCGACCCTCTGGGCGGCCCAGGCGCAGAGGATCTCCTCGCCGTAGATCTGCAGCTTGGACCCGAAACCGCCGCCGACCTCGGGCGCGATCACGCGGATGCGCTCCTCGCTGAGGCCGAGCAGGATCGACAGGAACAGGCGCAGGAAGTGCGGCACCTGCGTGGAGGACCAGATCGTGATGTGCCCGGCACGCTCCTCGGCGAGCACGGCGCGCGGCTCGATCGCGCCGCCGGCCACGCGGTGGTTGACGATCCGGCGCTCGATGACCACGTCGGCGGCGGCAAAGCCGGCATCGAGGTCTCCGCCGCCCAGCGACCACTCGTGGACCTTGTTGGAGCCCAGCCCGGGGTGGACGAGGACCTCGTCCTTGAGGGCCTCCTCGGGGTCGACGACCACGGGCAGCGGCTCGTACTCGACGACGACGTCCTCGGCGGCGTCGACCACCGAGTAGCGGTCGACGCCGATGACGAGCGCGACCGGGTCGCCGACATGGGCGACGTGGCCCTTGGCCAGCGGCCAGTGCTCGGGCGCGTTGACCTCGACGCCCGGCGGCACCCACGCGCACGGCAGCGGGGCTGCGATGCCCTCGAGGTCGTCGCCGGTGAACACGGCGACGACGTCCTCACGCGCCAGGGCCGCGCTCGTGTCGATGGACGTGACCCGGGCGTGCGCCTCGGGCGAGCGCACGAAGGCCATCCACAGGGTCCCCACCGGCTGGATGTCGTCGACGTAGGTCGCGCGCCCGGTGATCAGGCGGGGATCCTCCTTGCGCTTCATCGGGCGGCCGACGAAGCCGCCCTGCGCCCGGCTGTCGACGGCGGTCATGCGCCCAGCCCCTCTCGTGCGAGCTCGAGGCCGATCGCCGCGCCCTCCGGCGTGGGCCCGGGGTGCGGTATCCGGCCGGCGTGCGGATGCTTGGCCGCGTCGGAGACCGCGCGGACGATGTTGTGGTAGCCGGTGCAGCGGCAGAGGTTGCCCTCCAGCCCGTGGCGGATCTCCTCCTCGGTGGGATCCGGATTGCGGGCCAGCAGGTCGGCGGCCGCCATGATCATCCCCGGCGTGCAGTAGCCGCACTGCAGTCCGTGGTCCTCCCAGAACGCCTCCTGCAGCGGATGCAGCTGGTCGCCCTGAGCCAGTCCCTCGATCGTGGTGACCTTCGTGCCGTCGGCCTGGACCGCGAGGACCGTGCAGCTCTTGACCGCCTCGCCGTCGACATGAACGGTGCAGGCCCCGCAGCTCGTCGTGTCGCACCCGACGTGCGACCCGGTCAACCCGAGGCGGTCTCGCAGGAGGTGCACGAGCAGCAATCGTGGCTCGACGTCGAGCTCGTGGACCCTGCCGTTGACCGACAGGCGGACCGGGACGTTGCTGCTCATGAGTCTCTCCCCTTCCCATGGCGGGACCAGCGACCTACGCGCACCCTGCCACTCCGGCGCGCATCGCGCAAGCCCCTTCGGCAAGGGGAATCGGACCGAGGCGGACGCTCCGGTCGCCGTGGTCGCAGCGACGTCCCGCGCGGACCCCCACGAGTGGATCCCGCCGCGGATCGCGGCCCTCGGTGGTTCCGCTAACCCGCGGTGGTGACGTAGCCCCAGACGTGCCAGCGGTGGCCGAGCGCGATGCTCGAGACGTCCAGGTTCAGCGGACCGCCGACCTTGCCGGGGTCACCGGCCGCCTGGGCCGCACTGGTGACCCGGCCCTTGCCCCAGGAGGGAACGGTGCCGTCGGTGATCTCGAAGCGGTTGGACGCGAGGCTGGGGACCTTGCCCTGGACCCATGAGTCGAGGACGTTCTCGCTGAAGCGGATGGTCGTCTGGCCGCCGGTGGGCGTGATGACGATCCGGCCGCCGGTCCCCGCGAAGGGCGACGACCCGGGGTGGTTGCGGTCGTAGCTGTCCTGGCAGTCGTCCTGGTCGACGCTGCAGAACGGCCCCGTGCTGAACAGGATGTCGTGGTACTGCCACGCGATCGGGGCGGCGTCCAGGTCCTCCACCGGGACGTCGGAGGCGTCGGTGTCGCTGTCGGTGTCGGCGGGGTCCCCGCCGCTGCCGTCGAGGTCCAGTCGGCTGTCGGCGACGGCCTCGACCCGAACGGTGGCGACAGCAGCGACGCTCTGCTCGGCCGCGCCGTCCAGCGCGAACCGGTAGGTCTGCTGGACGGAGCGCGCACCCGGCACGTCGACCGGCAGAGCCGCGCGGGCGGAGTCCGTGGCCAGCACGGCGCCGTCGGCGGCGCGCAGGGTGATCCGGGCCGTTCCGGTGTTGCGCGCCTTGCGCGACGGCTTGTGCGCCTTGCCGTCGGGGTGCAGCACGGTGACGTCCACCTTGACGTGGTCGGCGACCTTGAAGACGCGGACCTGCTTCACCTGTGTCGAGCTCGACTGCGCGCCCGCCGCGTTCGCCGCCGCCGGGAGCACGGACATGGCCGCAAGCGCTGCCACAATCCCGATCCCGCCGAGCATCCGGCGTCCTGCCCCATCCTTGGTATGCATGGCGGGAGCATAGGGATCGCTCAGGTTGCGCTGCTCATTGCCCCCGCGCAGCGCATGATCCCTCTGTGCGGTGGCCGCGCTCGCCAGGTACCGGCGGCTGCGTTAGGGTCGCCTCGGGCGCCATGACCGCGCAGGACCGGACTCCCTCGCGCAGGACGCTCCGTCCGCCCGGATGGACGGTCGCCCTCGGCCTCGTCGCGGCGCTCGGCGTGCTGCTGTGGGGCGGGTACCGCGGGGGCTGGACGTGGACGGGCTTCAGCGACAACGACACGCTGTGGGACTGGCTGCAGCTGCTCCTGCTGCCGATCGCCGTCGCCGCCCTACCGCTGTGGCTGCGCCACGGCGACCGGATCGGCTCCCGCCGCCGGCGCGCGCTGGGGGCCGGCGTGGGCGCCTTCGCCGCGCTCGTGGCGATCGGCTACCTGGTGCCGTGGCGCTGGACGGGGTTCCCGGGCAACACGCTGTGGGACTGGCTGTCGCTCGTCCTGCTGCCGGTGGTCGTGGTGCTGGCCGGCATGTGGGAGGAGCTGCGCCACCGCGTCGGCCCCACCCACCACGTCACCGCCGCGGCGCTGCTGGTCGCCATCGTCGCGCTGATCGTCGTCGGCTACGCGCGCCCGTGGGAGTGGACGGGCTTCCCGGGCAACACGCTGTGGGACTGGATCAAGCTGCTCGCCGTTCCGCTGATCCTCCCGACGATCGTGGTGCCTGCCGCCCTGGGCTGGTTCAGCGCCGAGGTCGCCGACGAGGACGCCCCGTCCGCGGCGCCGGATGCCTCGCCCTCCGCCCCCGCCCCCGCCCGCCTGGCGCCGGTGCTCGTCGCCGGGGCGGTCGCCCTTGCCGTCGGGGTCGCGGC
>JAOPZL010000159.1 GCA_025964175.1 Solirubrobacterales bacterium | reverse complement strand
TCCACGGCGGCGCCGGCCGCACGGGGGTCGCTAGGCGGTGGCGGCGGCGGGCGCGGAGGCCCGGCGCGGCAGCAGCGTCTCGCGCGCGATGACGAGGCGCTGGATCTGCGACGTACCTTCGTACAGCTGCATGATCTTCGCGTCGCGCATCAGCTTCTCGACCTTGTACTCCTTGATGAAGCCGTAGCCGCCGAACACCTGGACGGCGTCGGTGGTGACCTCCATCGCGGAGTCCGCGGCGAAGCGCTTGGCGTGCGAGGACTCGATCGTGTTCGGCTTGCCCTGGTCCAGCAGCGAGGCGGAGTGCCAGGTGGCCAGGCGCGACAGGTGCACCTTGGTCGCCATGTCGGCGATCATGAACTGGATCGCCTGATGCATCGCGATCGGGACGCCGAACTGGACGCGCTCCTTGGAGTACTCCGTCGCCATCTCGAAGGCGGCGCGGGAGATGCCGGTCGCCATGGCGGCCACGCCCGGACGGGTGCGGTCCAGGGTCATCATCGCCAGCTTGAAGCCCTTGTTCTCCTCACCGAGGAGATACCTGGCGTCGACCTCGGTCTCGTTGAACGTGATGGTCGCGGTGTTGGATGCCCGCTGGCCCATCTTGTCCTCCTTCTTGTCCACGGTGATCGTGGCGTCCTTGTGGACGAGGAAGGCGGAGATGCCGCGGTGACCGGCGTCCTTGTCGGTCTTGGCGTAGACGGTGAACCAGTCGGCGTAGGAGCCGTTGGTGATGAAGCACTTGCTGCCGTTGAGGACGTACTTGTCGCCCTTGCGCACGGCGGTCGTGCGCATGCCCGAGACGTCGGAGCCGGCGTCGGGCTCGGTCAGGCAGAACGACGCGAGCGAGCGGTTCTCGGTGAGGTCGGTGAAGTACTCGGCCTGGACCGCCTCGGAGCCGCCCAGGGCGACCGGAGCGGCGGCGAGGCCGTTGGCGCCCAGCGACGTCGTGATGCCCGAGCAGCCCCACGAGAGCTCCTCCTCGATGATGCAGCCGTCGAGGAAGTCGAGGCCGGGCCCGCCGTACTGCTCGGGCGCGTGGGTGTTCATGAGCCCGACTTCCCAGGCCTTGTCGAAGACCTCCTGGGGCCATGAGCCGTCCTTGTCGTGCTCCCAGGCGACGGGGCGGATCTCCTTCTCGGCGAAGTCGTGCGCCATCTCCCGCAGCGCCTTCTGCTCGTCGGTGAGGGTGAAGTCGACCATGCGTTCCTTCTCTCGAGGTGTCAGGCGATTGACTCGTCAGTCAACGAAACTGAGCACAAGGCTACCCGAGACGGGCCATCCGTCAACGGTGTACTGGACGACTGGTCACAATGGGCACATGCAGGACGCGTTTGCGATCGTGATCTTCGTGGTCGTCTTCCTCTCCGCCGTCATCGGGATCGCGGGCTTCGCGTCGCGCGGGAAGGTCTACGACGAGATCGGTCGCGGCAGCTTCTCGATCGACCGGTCCGAGCCGGCCAAGACGACGGCCGCCGTCCGAGACGTCGAGATCCGCCAGATGCTCGAGGCCGCCAACGAGCGCCGCGTCCGCCGCGGACAGGAGCCGCTCGACCTCGCCGAGGAGCTCGCCCGTCTCACGCGCGCGAGCGTGGATCCCGCCCTCGAGGAGGAGATCCGCTCGCTCGTGGTGGCCCGCAACGAGCGCCGCGCTCGCAAGGGCATGGAGCCCCTCGACGTCGAGGCCGAGGTGCGGCGTCAGCTCGAGTCGCTCCAGTAGGTGGCCTCGCGGGCAGAACTGGTACAAACGAGGGATGGCCGACCCACGCGTCTTCGAGCTGGAGGACCTGGTCGTGCGGCCGGGGACCTACTTCAACCCTCAGACCGAGGTCCTGATCATCGTCGACGACTCGCCGGAGATGGATCAGGAGATCTTCAACATGGAGAAGTACGAGGGCGCCGACTGGGTCCTCGTCGCCGATGAGGTCCCCGTCGACGAGCATGCCCGGGACGAGGCGATCGAGCGGTTCCAGGTCCGCTACCACCCGGGCACCGAGCGCTCGCTCAACGCGTCCGAGGACGTCGAGGACGACGCCGAGGTCGAAGAGCTCGAGGCCGACGACCAGGACGTCGGGCGCGACGACTAGAACGTCCAGGCGCAGGCGACGGGGTCTCCCGTCGCGCCGGCCGGGACGATCACGTCGATGGTCGTGCCCCCGAGCGAGGCGGTGACCAGACCGCCCGCGGCCGGCACCGAGTACAGCTGGTAGACCGAGGACTGCACCGAGACGGCCTGGTTGATCGCCAGGTAGTAGAGCGTCTTGCCGTCGTGCGACCAGACCGGGTGCGTCGCGCTGGTGACGAACCCGTTGGTCGCCGCGGCGACGAACACCGACCCGTTGCCGATGCACGCCAGCGACTTCCCGTTCGGGGAGAAGCTGGGCAGCCCGCCCTGCGTGATCATCGTCGGCGTGCCGCCGGTCGACGGCACGGTGAAGATCGTCTGGGGACCCCCGCCCGAGGAGGAGTCGAAGCCCAGCGCTCTCCCCGCGGCGAGGGCCGCGGGGGCGACATCATGGTGGCGGCGAGCGTCGCCGTGGCGGTCAACAGGCGCATGAACGCATGGGCGCAAACCTACCCCAGGCGCAAGGCGAAAATGAACCGCTAGGTGGTGCGCTGCGCCCGCGCGGCGCGCTTGGCGTCGGCGTCCGGATCGCGGCGGTCCGCGATGGTCGAGGCGATCATGCCGATCGCAAACGCCGCGGCCACGATGACGAGGCTGATGACGGGCCCGAT
>JAOPZL010000156.1 GCA_025964175.1 Solirubrobacterales bacterium | reverse complement strand
CGAAGCGGAGCAGGCCGCCCGCGAGCGCGCCGCCGAGCTCTCGATCGCCGAGGACGCCCGCAGCGAGGCCCGCGCCATGCTCGCCGCCCGCGAGGCCGCGGTCGCCGAAGCCCGCGCCGAGCTGCATCGCGCCACCTCGGGGTGAGCGCCGAAGCCACCGCTGCCCGCGCGGCCACAGCGCTGAGCGCGGACGCCGTCACGCCGAACGGCCCGCCCTCCCGGCCCTGAGGCACGCTTTAGCGCGATCCCGCATGCTGGGTCCCGTGAGCAAGGATCGGCGTGAGGCGCAGCGGGCGGAGGCTCGCGCGCAGCGGGAGGCCGCTGAGCAGGCGGCGAGCCAGGCCGAGCAGCGGCGCAAGCGGCTCGCGATCCTCGGCGGGATCCTCGCCGGCGCGATCGTCGTCGTGGTGGCCGTCGTGCTGATCGCCGGCGGTGGATCCAAGAACGCCACCACCCCCGCCAGGCAGGCCGGCGACGCGGTCAACGGCCAGTCGGCGATCGCGCAGCAGCTCGGCGGCATCCCCCAGAACGGCATCACGCTGGGCAAGCCCGACGCCCCGATCACCATCGTCGAGTACGGCGACCTTCAATGCCCGATCTGCGCCGACTTCTCCAACACCGTGCTCCCCTCGGTGGTCGACACGTACGTCCGGACCGGCAAGGCCCGCCTCCAGTTCCGCAACATCAGCTTCATCGGCGCCGACTCCCCGCGGCTGGCCCAGATGGCCGCCGCCGCCGGGCAGCAGAACAAGCTCTTCGACTTCATCGAGCTCGTCTACGCCAACCAGGGCCAGGAGAACTCCGGCTACGCCACCGACGCCTACCTGAAGAAGATCGCCGGCGCCGTCCCCGGGCTGAACGTGAGCAAGGCCCTCCAGCAACGCTCCTCCACCCAGGTCAGCGACCAGCTCACGCAGGCCCAGCAGCTCGCCGATACCAACGGCGTCACCGGCACCCCCACCCTCTTCGTCGGCAAGTCGGGGCAGACCCCCACCCAGGTCCAGGCCGACGCCCTCGAAGGCACGCTGAAGCAGCTCAGCTCCTGATGAGCGCCATCGCGGGCCGACCACCCCTGACCCGCCGCACGCTCGTCATCGGCGCGCTGGGCCTCGTCGGGCTGGGCGTCGCGATCTACCTCACGATCGTCCACTACACCGGCGCGGAGCCGATCTGCGGCATCTCGCACGGCTGCCACACCGTGCAGACCTCCAAGTACGCCGAGCTGGGCGGGATCCCCGTGGCCGTCCTCGGCCTGGTGGGCTACGCCGCGCTGCTGCTCGGGCTCTTCGTGCCGGGCGAGAACGGGCGACTGTTGCGCGTCGCGATCGTCGCGATCGGCTTCCTGTTCAGCGCCTACCTGACCTACCTCGAGCTGTTCGTCATCGACGCGATCTGCCAGTGGTGCGTGGCGAGCGCGGTCATCATGACGGCGCTGCTCGTCGTGACCGCCTACGACTTCCTGGCGCCCGCCAGCGATCGGTACAGCTCGTTGGCCGACAACCCGGTCAGCTCGGCGACCACGCCCGCCGCCGGACGCAGGCGGGCGCCGGCGTCGACCAAGCGCTGAAGCGCGTCCAGCGCGGCGGCCAGGTCGGCGGCGCCCTCCGGAGCGGCCCCGACGACGAGCACGATCTCGCCCCGCGGCTCCTCGGCGGCGTAGCGGGCCGACACCTCGCTGACCGGACCGCGCACGACCTCCTCATGGATCTTCGTCAGCTCCCGGCAGACCGCGACCGGCCGGTCGGGGTCAACGGCGGCCAGCGAGCTCAACGTCGCCGCCAGCCGGCGCGGCGACTCGAAGACGACGAGCGTCTCCGCGTTCGCCCACAGCCGCGCCCGGTCGGCGTCCTTGCGCGGCACGAAGCCCGCGAAGCGCCACTGATCGGACGGCAGCGCGCTCGCCACGAGCGCGGCCAGCGCGGCGGACGGCCCGGGCAGCACCTCGACGGCCAGCCCGGCCGCGACGCACGCCTCGACCATCACGTAGCCGGGGTCGCTGACCAGCGGCATGCCGGCGTCGGAGACGAGCGCGACGACCGCGCCGTCGAGCATCCGCTGCACCAGCTCGCCGGCCCGCGAGCGCTCGTTGTGCTCGTGGTAGCTGACGAGCGACGCGGTCACGCCGTAGCGGTCCAGCAGCTTGCGCGTGTGGCGCGTGTCCTCGCAGGCGATCACGTCGGCCTCGCGCAGCGCGGCCAGCACCCGCAGCGTGACGTCCTCGAGGTTCCCGATCGGCGTCGGGCACACGACCAGGCGCCCCGGCGTCCCGGCGCCGGTCACGGCCGTGCGGACCGGGAGGTCCGCGCGTCGACGCCGTCGCGGGCCAGCAGGGCCGCGCCGAGCATCCCCGACTCCTCGCCGAACCGCGCCGCGAGGACCCGGGCGAAGTCCCGCGCCGGAGGCAGCCCGCGCGCGACCATGACCTCGCGGGCCGGCGTGAGCACCAGCTCCCCGGCGGCCAGCACGCCGCCGCCGATGACGATCACGTCGGGGTTGAAGACGTTGACGAGGCTGGACAGGCCGACCCCGAGCCGGCGCCCGATCAGGTCGAGCACCTCCCGTGCCGCCTCGTCGCCCTCGTGGGCGAGGTCGGTGACCAGCGGGCCGGTGATGCCGGTGCCGTCCGACAGGGCGCGCCCGAGCGCCGAGCGGGGCCGCAGGCCGGCGAGAGCCGTCGCCTCGCGCACGAGCGCGGAGCCGGAGGCCATGACCTCGAGGCAGCCGCGGTTGGGGCAGTTGCCCTGGCACGGCGGACCGTCCTGCTCGACGACGATGTGGCCGAGCTCGGCCGCCGCGCCCTGGGAGCCGCGGTAGAGCTGGTTCTCGATGACGATCCCGCCGCCGATCCCGGTGCCGAGCGTCAGCATCAGCGCGTTGCGCGCGCCCTTCGCGGCGCCGGCACGGTGCTCGACGAGCAGGGCGAGGTTGGCGTCGTTGTCGACGAACACCGGCAGGTCGAGCCGCTCGGACAGCAGCGCGGCGACCGGGACGCCGGCCAGCGGCAGGTGCGTCGAGTAGACCGAGACGCCGCGCGCCTGGTCGATCGTCGAGGGGATCCCCACGCCGACCGCGATCGCCTCGCCGTCGACCGCCTCGATCGCCTCGCGGATCGCTCCCTCGATGATCCCGATGACCTCCGCGGTGTCGCTTCCCCGCGACGAGCGCAGCGCCCGATGGTGGACGCGAAGGTCGGCGTCGACCGCTCCGGCGAGCAGCTTCGTGCCGCCGAGGTCGACCCCGATCACGCATCCTTTAGGCACGTTGGGCACCATACAGCCCGATGTCGGATGCCCCGGGCCCGGGCGGCCTCGGCCCGGTGGAGCAGCGCGAACCGCACCTCCGCCCCCTTCAAGAGCCGCCCCCGAGCTACACCAAGTACCGAACCCGCCCGCGGCTGCTGCCGCGGCGCGGCGGTGACGCGATCGCCGATCTGCGCGCGGGCGATCCCAGCCGGCCGCGCGATGCGCGCCGTCCGGGAGGCCGGGCGTGGACGTGGCAGCGTGCCCTGAAGTGGGTGGTCGTCGCGCTCGTCGGCTGGGTCGCGCTCTCGGTGGTCCTGTTCTTCGCGTCCGCCCAGATCCAGTCCGGCAAGACCTCCGACGCGACGAAGCAGGCGCTGGACCCCGCGGGGTTCCCCCTGACCTCGGCCAACGACATCCTCGTGCTCGGCTCCGACCAGCGCACGGCCGGCACGAAGGAGCCGGGCGCCTCGACCTCGGGCCCGAGCCGCAGCGACTCGATCATGCTCCTGCGCGTCGGCGGCGGCCACAACAGCCGCCTGTCGATCGCCCGCGACACGGTCGTCGACATCCCCGGCCACGGCCGCTCCAAGATCAACGCCGCCTACTCCTACGGCGGCGCGGCGCTGGCCATCCAGACGGTCAAGCAGTACCTCGGCGTCGAGGTCAACCACGTCATCGAGGTCGACTTCTCCCGCTTCCCCGGCCTCATCAACGCGCTGGGCGGCGTCACCTACACGGGCAACTGCGTCCTCTCGCGCATCAACGGCGGGCGGCGCAACGGCGGCTACACGCTGCGCCTGAAGAAGGGCAAGACGCACATCGACGGCGACCAGGCCCTCGCCCTGGCCCGCACGCGCACGAACATCTGCCGGCCCAACGAGACCGACCTGGACCGCGCCAAGCGCCAGCAGTTCCTCCTCACCGCGATGAAGAGCAAGCTCGCCAGCCCGGGCGGGATGTTCGCCATCCCCAACGGCGCGTTCTACCGCCTGCCGCTGGTCGGCTGGCGGATCCCGCGCGCGTTCACGTCCGACATGAACGGCTTCACGCTGTCGGGCGTCTTCGCGGCGATGGGCGTCGGCGGGAACCCGACCACGCAGGTGCTGGGCACGCTGAGTGGCGAGATCCCCGTCGCGCAGAGGGAAGCGGCCGTGCGCCGCTTCCTGAAGAACTAGTCCGTCTTGGAGGAGGAGGAGCTGCTCGAGCTCGCGGAACTCGCGGAGCTCGACGAGCTCGAGGTCGAGGTCGAACCGGAGTCCGACGTCGTCGAGCTCGACGACGACGAGGTGTCCCCCTTCTTGCCGTCGGACTTCGTGTCCGAGGACGAGGAGGACGACTTCTCGCCCGCTTCCTTGGTCTCGCGGGCGCGCTTCTTCGTGCCGTAGTCGGTGTTGTAGAAGCCAGATCCCTTGAAGTGGACCGCCGGAGGGTGCAGGACGCGCTCCACCGTCTGTCCGGTGTCGGGATCCACCGTGAGCGGGTCCGACATGATCGACTCGAGCTTCTCGAAGGTGGTGCCGTCTGCGCGGCGGTACTCGTAGATGGGCATCCGGAGTCGGATTGTAGAGTCAGCGACCGAATGTCCCAGGACACGGTCACCATGGACAAGATCGTGGCGCTCACCAAGCGCCGCGGCTTCATCTTCCCCACCGGCGAGATCTACGGCGGTCTCGGCTCCACCTACGACTTCGCGCACTACGGCGTGCTGCTGAAGACGAACGTCAAGAACGCGTGGTGGCAGACGCTCCTTCAGGAGCGAGACGACGTCGTCGCACTCGACTCGGCGATCCTCCAGCACCCGCGCACGTGGGAGGCCTCCGGGCACCTCGCCGGGTTCACCGATCCGCTCGTCCAGTGCCTGGGCGAGTGCAAGCGCCGCTTCCGCGCCGACCACCTCGAGCCCGGCACCGCGGTCTGCCCGGTCTGCGGGGGCGAGCTCAGCGCGCCGCGCGACTTCAACCTGATGTTCGAGACGACGATGGGCGCCGTCCAGGAGTCGGGCAACAAGGTCTACCTGCGGCCCGAGACGGCGCAGGGGATCTTCGTCAACTTCAAGAACGTCCTGCAGACCGCGCGCAAGAAGCCGCCGTTCGGCATCGCGCAGGTCGGCAAGTCGTTTCGCAACGAGATCACCCCCGGCAACTTCGTCTTCCGCACCCGCGAGTTCGAGCAGATGGAGATGGAGTTCTTCGTCCCGCCGGCGGAGGCGCTGCAGTGGTACGACTACTGGAAGCAGGCCCGCTTCCAGTGGTACGTCGACCTCGGCCTGCGCCCCGACCACCTGCAGCTGCGCGAGCACGACGCCGATGAGCTCAGCCACTACTCGTCGGGCACCGCCGACGTCGAGTACCTGTTCCCGATCGGCTGGTCCGAGCTCGAGGGGATCGCGAACCGCGGGACCTTCGACCTGACCCAGCACGCCCAGTTCTCGGGCGAGAAGCTCGACTACTTCGACCCGAACACCGGCGCGCGCTACACGCCCGCCGTGATCGAGCCGGCCGCCGGCGCCGACCGCGCGACGCTCGCCTTCCTCGTCGACGCGTACGACGAGGAGGTCATCGGCGACGACACCCGCGTCGTCCTGCGCCTGCACCCGCGCCTGGCGCCGGTCAAGGTCGCGGTGCTGCCGCTCGTGCGCAAGGACGGCCAGCCCGAGCTGGGGCGCGAGATCGTCGCGAAGCTGCGCAAGCGCGGCCTGCAGGTCGAGTACGACGAGGGCGGCTCCATCGGCAAGCGCTACCGCCGCCAGGACGAGATCGGCACGCCGTTCGCGGTGACGATCGACCACCAGACGCTCGAGGACCAGACGGTCACCGTGCGCGATCGCGACTCGCTGGAGCAGATCCGCGTGGCGATCGACGCGCTCCCCGACCACCTGGTGACGAAGCTGAGCGCCGAGTGGCGCTCGCCCAAGCTGGACGCGTAGGCGGCGCGGCGCGGCGCGACGGGTGCGCGGGGGTCGGACGGTCCTGGCTGGCTGAACAGCCAGTCAGAAGCTACCCTTCGCGCATGAGGGTCAAGGTCCCAGCCGCCACGAAGCAGATCGACTACGCCGACCTCTACGCGCGCTGGGAGCGCGGCAACTGGCGAGCGACCGAGCTGGACTTCACCCAGGACAAGATCGACTGGGAGGAGAGGATGACCCCGCAGCAGCGGCGGGGCGCGCTGTGGCTCTACACCCTCTTCTTCCACGGCGAGGACGCGGTCACCGACGGCCTCTCGCCCTACATCGACGCCGCCCCGCTGGAGGAGCAGAAGTACTTCCTCGCGACGCAGCAGGTCGACGAGGCGCGCCACGCCGTCTTCTTCTCGCGCTTCATGAACGAGGTCGTCGGCGTCGGCGACGGCACGACGGGCGGCACCCTCGCCGCCACCGCCGCACAGCTCTCGTGGGGCCACAAGATGGTCTTCGGACGGCTGCAGCGGATGGCCGACGAGCTGCGCGAGGACCACTCGCCGCGCAAGCTCGCCGCGGCCGTGACGCTCTACCACATCATCGTCGAGGGGAGCCTGGCCCAGCCCGGCCAGCACATGATCGAGCAGTCGCTGGAGCGGCTCGACCTGCTCCCCGCGTTCCGCGCCGGCATGGCCAACGTCGCGCTGGACGAGCAGCGCCACATCGCCTTCGGCGTGCGCCTGCTGGCGGACCTCTGCGAAGCGGACTCCGGCTGCGCGGACGCGGTCGTCGACACGATCCGCGAGGTCCTGCCGTGGACCACCGCGGTCGCGCTGCCGCCCGACCCGTCCTACACCGAGGTCTTCGGCTTCTCGCTCCTGGACCTCTACGAGGAGGCCGCGCGCTCCCAGGAGGCGCGCCTGCGCGCGATCGGGCTGCCCGTCGACGAGCTCCCGCGCTTCCCGCTGCCGATGGACCTGTCGCCGCGCCTGCGGGCCGAGCGCGGGCTGAAGCTGCTGCAGGCGCGCATGATCGGGCCCAAGGACGGCCCGATCATCCACGACCCCGAGGCGATCGCCATCCTCTTCGACACGATGCGCCGCCAGGCCGACCCGTCGGCCGTCGCGCCGGGGACGACGATCCAGTGGGAGTTCTCCGACGCGGAGCCGTGGTTCATGCGCGCCGACAACGGCTCGACCGCGGTGACGCAGGGCCGCGTGCCCGATCCCGACGTGACGCTCACCTCGAGCTTCGAGGACTTCGCCGACGTCGCGGCCGGCCGATCGAACGCGCGCGTGCTGATGCTCAAGCGGCGGATGAAGGCCAAGGGCAGCCCGCGGCTGCTGCTCAAGCTGCCGAAGCTGTTCGGCTAGGCGCGGGCGGCGGTCGACGGCGTCGCCGGTGCCGCGGGGGACGTGCGGGACGTCAGCCACCCAGGAGGGGGACAACGTCCCGCACCCCCGGGGTCGCCCCTACCCCACCACCGACGCGGTTGCCCGTACCCGCAGCCTGCCGCCGCCGATGTCGGTCGCTCGCAGGCCGCGGACCTTCACGCGGGGGTCGGCGAAGAGCGTCGTCGCCCCGATCGGGATGCCCTCGGGCTCCGCGATCACCGCGCCGTTGGAGTCGGCGTGCACGCGGACGGAGACGGGGACGGTGAAGCCCAGCGCCTTCGCCTTCCCGTCGACGACGATCTCGCTGGTGCGCGAGGCGGCGGCGTTCAGCTTCAGGTCGGTCACCTCGGTCGGGGCGAGCCGGGCCAGCTGGGAGAGCTCGACCGTCGCCTCGACCGCGGCCGAACCGCCCCGGCGGCGGACGGCGACGTCGGTCGCGGTGATCCCTCCGGCCGACACCCGCGGGATCGACAGGCTCAGCGGATCCTGGGCCAGCAGCGTGTCCAGCCGGCCCGACCCGACGGCCGCGACCGCGCGCAGCTGGTCGGCCTGCTGGGTGAGCGCGCCCTGCAGCGGCGCGCTGTCGAAGCTCACCGCGGCGACGCGCGGCAGCGGCGGCGCATGGTGGGCCGGGCGCAGCAGCAGGTACGCGGCGACCGCGCCGACCGCGCACAGCGCCAGGACGGAGACGATCTTCAAGCGATGATCGCGCGGACCGCGGTGATGCCGGCCGCGAGCGCCGCCGAGTGGTCGCGGTCGGGCTCGAGCAGCATCCGCAGCGAGAGCCCGTCGGCCAGCGACAGGAGCACCTCGACGACGGCGTCGGCCGGCGCGGCGAGGTGGAGGATGCCCTGCTCGTGCTTGTCGGCCAGCACCGCGGCGACGTGGCTGCGCATCTCGCCCTGCAGGACGGCGTACTCGACCGCGATCTCGGGGTTGCGCTGGGCCAGCGTGAACAGCTCGAACCCGACCGCGACGAACTCGCGCTCGTTGGCGACGAGGTCCTCGAGCGACGCGACGAGCAGCGACACGACGTCGTCGGCGGTCTGCGCCCGCTCCAGCGACGCCTCCAGCGCGGCCATCTTCAGCTCGGCGTCGCGGCGCACGACCTCGGTCAGCAGCCGCTCCTTCGTCCCGAAGTAGTAGTGCAGCAGCCCGCGGGAGACGCCCGCCTCGCGCGCGACGTGGTCGAAGGTCGAGCCGGTCACGCCACGGCGCGCGACGCTGCTGCGCATCGCATCGACGATCCGCTGGGCCTTGTCTCCCGACAGGGTGCGCGTGGCTGCCTCCACGCCGCCCACGATACCTCCGTGGGCCACGACGGGACCTCAGCCCGTGCGCGTCAGGTCCTGGCCGGCGCTCGCGTCGCACCCCAGAACGACGAAGGCGCCCCGCAGGGCGCCTTCGCAGGACTAGGAGGCCGCGGCCGCCGGAGTCGGCGGTGGTGCGGCCGGCGCCGTCGTCGACGTGTAGTCGAACTCCTCCTCGGCGCCGAACAGCAGGTCGAGGACCTTGTTGCGCAGCCCCTCGCTCAGAGCGAGAGCCAGACCAGCACCGGCGACGAGCACCAGCAGCTTCCGGCCGCGCTTCTTGGACTTCTTGCCCTTCTTCGGGCCTTCACGGAGTGCCTGCGTGGCATCACGCAGAGCCTCGGACGCGTTCTGAAGCTCCTTCTGGAACTTCTTGTCGTCGAGGATGACCTTCGACGGCGTCTTCCCGTTGCTCAGCCGGTCGACGGCCGTGCGGGTGGACTCGAACGCGGTGCGCAGGTTGTCGCGCAGATCCTCATCCTGGATGAGGCGCTGTACGTACGGGCTGCCCTTGACGGCGAGCGCTGCGCTTCCCGCCTTCGCAGCCTTGGACTTCGCTGCCATTCTCACTTCCCTCGCGTCGCTGGTCGGGACCTTCCGTGAGCATATACCCGCCCGTTGGACGAGGAACCCCGCTCGAGGGCTGCATCGAGTACCTCGGCGACATCGCGGACGAAGACGAACTCCAGGTCCTCGCGCAGGTGGGCGGGCACGTCGTCGGCATCGGCCTCGTTGTCGGCGGGCGCGATCACGCGTCGCAGGCCCATCCGCTGGGCGGCCAGCGCCTTCTCCTTGAGGCCGCCGATCGGCAGCACCTGGCCGGTCAGCGTCACCTCGCCCGTCATCGCCGTGTCGTCGCGAACCGGTGCGCCGGAGAGCAGCGACATGAGCGCGGTGACCATCGTCACGCCCGCGCTGGGGCCGTCCTTGGGGATCGCGCCGGCCGGCACGTGCACGTGGATGTCGTGCTCGGCGAACCAGTCGCGCCCGTCGCCGTCGCCGTCGGTCCCGCCCGCGATCTCGACCGGCGGGTGGGCGCGAACGTAGGAGAGCGCCGCCTGCGCCGACTCGCGCATCACGTCGCCGAGCTGGCCGGTGATCGTCAGCTTGCCCTTGCCCGGCATCGCGCTCGCCTCGACGAAGAGGACGTCGCCGCCGACGGGCGTCCAGGCCAGGCCCGTGGCCACGCCGGGCTCGCTCGTGCGGCGCTGGGTCTCGGAGTGGAAGCGCGCCCTGCCCAGCAGCTCGCGGACGCGGGGCCGGCCGATCGACGTGCGCTTGGGCGCCGTGCCCTCGGCCACCTGACGGGCGACCTTGCGACAGACCGAGCCGATCTCGCGCTCGAGGTTGCGCACGCCGGCCTCACGGGTGTAGTCGCGGATGATCACCTTCAGCGCGGTGTCGGAGAAGGCGATCTGGGAGCGCTTCAGCCCGTTGCGCTCGATCTGGCGCGGCACGAGGTAGCGCTTGGCGATCTCGAGCTTCTCCTCCTCGGTGTAGCCGGCGAGCTGGAGCACCTCCATGCGGTCGCGCAGCGGCCCGGGGATCGTGTCCAGCGTGTTCGCCGTCGTGATGAACATGACGTTGGACAGGTCGAACTGGACGTCGAGGTAGTGGTCGCGGAACGTGGCGTTCTGCTCGGTGTCGAGCACCTCGAGCATCGCGCTGGCCGGATCGCCGCGGTAGTCGCTGCCCAGCTTGTCGATCTCGTCGATCATCAGCAGCGGGTTGTTGGACTCGGCGTCGCGCAGCGAGCGCACGATCACCCCCGGCATCGCGCCGACGTAGGTGCGGCGGTGGCCGCGGACCTCGGCCTCATCGCGGACCCCGCCGGCGCTGATGCGCTCGAAGCGCCGGCCGAGCGCCCGCGCGATCGACCGGCCCAGCGACGTCTTGCCGACGCCGGGCGGCCCGACGAAGCAGAGGATCGACCCCCGCGCGTCCGGCTTGAGCATCCTCACGGCGAGGAACTCGAGGATGCGGTCCTTGACCTGCTCGATGCCGTAGTGGTCGGCGTCGAGCACCTCACGGGCGTGGGCGAGGTCCAGGTTGTCGATCGTCCCGGTCGCCCACGGCAGCGTCGCCAGCCACTCGAGGTAGGTGCGGATGACCGAGTGCTCGGCCGCCATCGGCGGCAGCTTCTCCAGCCGGACGAGCTCGCGATCGGCGACGCGGCGCACCTCGGGCGGCAGCCCCGCCTGGTCGAGCTGCTCGCGCAGGTCGCGCGCCTCGGCCTCGGACTCGTCCTCCTCGCCCAGCTCCTCCCGGATGGCGCGCAGCTGCTGGCGCAGCACGTACTCGCGCTGGTTGGCGTCCAGCTCGGACTGCACCTGCGACTGGATCTTCGTCCCGATCGAGATGACCTCGAGCTCGCGGGCCAGCAGCTGCGACAGGCGCCGCATCCGCGCGGCGACGTCGACCTGCTCCAGCAGCTCCTGCTTCTCCTCGGGCTTCAGCCGCAGCGCGCCCGCGATCAGGTTGGCCAGCGCGCCGGGCTCGTCGACGTTGGCGACCGCGATCTGCAGCTCCTCCGGGAGGTAGGGGACCTCCTCGACGATGTGCGAGAACGTGCTCTGGACGTTGCGCACGAGCGCGGTCAGCTCGGTCGACTCCTGCACCACGTCGGGCAGCGGCGAGATCTCGGCCTCCAGGAACGGCTGCTCGCCGACCCAGCGGTCCAGGCGCACGCGCTGGGTGCCCTGGACGAGGATCCGCAGCGTCCCGTCGGGGACCTTCAGCATCCGCGCGACGACGCCGACCACGCCGACGTCGTAGAGGTCGTCGGGGCCGGGGGCCTCCAGCTCGGGGTTGCGGCTGGCGACCATCACGAGCATCCGGTCGCGGCCCAGGACCGTGTTGACCAGCTCGATCGAGCGCTCCTGGCCGACCGCGAGCGGCGTCAGCGTGTCGGGGAACGGGACCGTGTCGCGCAGGGGCAGGACGGGCAGCGACGGCGGGAGCTCGCGGTCCTCGCCCACGCCGATCTCGACGTCGCGGGGGCCGCTCTCGGTGAGGATGTCGATCATTGGCCTGGGTCCGTCTTCCCGCGAACGTCGATCGGGACGCTGCGCGACTTCTGCTCGGGCTCGATCAGCGGCAGCTCGACGCGCAGGACGCCGTCGTCGTAGGTCGCCTTGGCCTGGTCGGCCGCGACGTCGGCGCCGAGCTGGATCGTCCGCCGGAACGGCCCGTGCTCGATCTCGATCTGCTGGTAGACGCGACCCTGCGCCTCGTCCAGCGCGCCGCGGCTACCGGAGATGATCAGCTCGCGACCGCGGATCTCGAGGTCCAGCTGCTCGATCTCGATCCCGGCCAGCTCGGCGGTGACGATCGCCCGCGGCGGGTCGCCGACGTAGGAGACGTCGACCCGCGGCGTGAAGCCGGCCCGCCGGTGCGGGGCCAGGGAGCGGTCGAAGACGCCGCCGAACAGCTCGTCCATCTCGCGGCGCATGCGCTCGAAGTTGGCGAAGATGTCGTCGCGCTGCGGCATGTCCGCAGGCTAGTACCCACTGTGGTCCGGTGCAGGCGCGTCAGCGTTCGACGAGCGCCTTGAGGCGCTCCAGCGAGGCGTTGGCCTCGCGCTCGGGCACGCCGCCGACCAGCGCGCGACTGGCGACCGCGCCGAAGGGGCCCAGCGGGGCCTTGAAGTCGTTCTCGTAGTGGAAGCGCGTCGTGCCGTCGGCCGTCTCCTCGAGGCGGTAGGCGGTGTGCGCCTTGGAGCGCGCCGGTCCGCGTCCCTCCCAGACCGCGAGCGTGGGCGCCCGCGACTCGGCGAGGTCCCACTTCACGTGGAAGGTGACGCCGCGCAGGCACAGCGACTGCTCCATGTGGTCGCGGCCGTGCTTGCCGAGCCCGCGATGGATCGTGACCCAGTCCTTCAGCCGCTCCGGATCCATGACCACGTCCCACACCTCCTTCGGCGGGGCGTCGATGTCGATCGTGGTGGTCACCTTGGTGGAGCTCACGTGGGGCGCATCATCGCGCAGCGAGCGGCTCGCCCGTCGCCTCCCAGTCGCGCAGCGCTCGCTCGACCGCCGCGTCGAAGGAGTGCAGGCGAACGCCCAGGCCGGTGGCGAGGTGATCGGGACGCGGCAGCAGGTCGCCCTCGAGCCCGGCCATGAGCGGGCCGATCAGCTCGTGCGTCTCGCCCGCGATGACGGCGGCGACCCGCGAGGTGAGGCCCGTCGCGGTGAAGCCGAAGCGGATCGGCGGGCGGTCGACGAGCATCAGGTCCGCGATGCGCTGGACCATGTCGCCGTAGGTCAGGACGTCGGGTCCGGCGAGGTCCAGCGAGCGACCGGCGGCCTCGCGGCTCGTGGCGGCGGCCTCCAGGGAGGCGAGCACGTCGCGGCCGTCGACCGGCTGGGTGCGGAAGTCGCGCCACGCGGGCAGTGGCATGACCGGCAGCCGCTCGACGAGGCGCACGAGGAAGCGGAACGAGCGGCTGGCCGGCGAGACGATGATCGAGGCGCGCAGGGCGACCGAGTCGGGGGTCGCATCGGCCAGGATCGACTCGACCTCCAGGCGGCTGGCCAGGTGCGGGGAGGCGGCGCGCTCCGGTGGGACCAGCCCGCCGAGGTAGACGACGCGCCGGACACCGGCCGCGCGGGCGGCGTCGCGGAAGGCGCGGGCGGCGACGCGGTCGCGCTGCGCGAAGTGGTGGGCGTCGGCCTCCATCGAGTGGATCAGGTAGTACGCGACCTCGACGTCGCGCAGCGCCTCCTGCAGGCCGAGGCCGGTGATCGCGTCGCCCCGGTGCATGCGGATCGCGTCCTGGGTTACGGGAACCGCCGGGTTGCGTGAGAGGCCGTGCACGTCGTGCCCGGACGCGACCAGCCGGGGGGCGAGCTGTGAGCCGATGGCGCCCGTGACGCCGGTGACGAGAATCCGCATGAGTTCCCCGACATGATGCTGCGTATTCGTGGGTTTTCTCCGCAAGATGCGGGATCTTTTGCCCCAAAAGAAGGCGTTTGCAGGCCTTTCACGAAAGATGCCCGTTTTGCGGGAAACGACGTTGCCGCCCCTCAAGGCGTCTGGTTCCATGCCGAAGCGTTGATGGCCCGAACCAAGAAGATCACCTGCGACGACTGCTTCTTCCGACGCAACATGCTGTGTGCGTTGGCCCTCGAAGAACCGTGCACCACATTCCGCCCCGATCATCCCGAGGGGCTGCGTCCGCCCGAGCAGATGCGCTTCGTCTTCCGCCAGGAGCGTCGCACGCAGGCGACCTGGGCCTTCCCGACCGCGCAGGAGCAGGCCGCCCGACACGGCATCCCCGCGTGACCTGGGCGGCCGGCCGGCCACCAGCGCGGCGTGGAGGTCGGCGGCGTCGGTCGCGTGGCGTCGGCATCCCCAGCCCGACCCGCGCGTTCAGGGCTCGGGCTCAGCGGGCGGCCGCGTCGGCGCGCGCACCAGCAGCGCCGTGCCCAGCCCGCCGGCGAGGACCGAGGCGACGAGCACGCCGACCTTCGCCTCGTCGGTGAGCAGCGGATCGTCGAACGACAGCTCGGCGACGAAGAGCGAGACGGTGAAGCCGATCCCCGCCAGCGCCGCCGCCCCGACCAGGTGGCGGGCGGTCACGCCGGTGGGCAGCGTGCCGACCCCGCTGCGCACCGCGGCCAGCGACGCGACGGTGATCCCGGCGAGCTTGCCGACGACCAGCGCCACCACCACGCCGAGGGTGACCGGCGAGCCGATCGCGTCGCGCAGGACGCCGCCGCCGAGGCCGACGCCGGCGTTGGCCAGCGCGAAGAGCGGGACGATCGCGTAGCTGGTCCACGGGTGCAGGACGGCCTGGAAGCGCTCGTTGGCGGAGCGCGGGCCCGGGTCGTCGGTGACGGGGGCGGCGGGGGCGGCTGGGGCCGTTGCCTCGGCCTCGCGCTCGGGGACGGGCGCGTCGGTCGCGGCCGCCGACGGGACGCTCATGGCGGTCAGTAGCCCGAGGGTGACGCCGGCGATCGTCGGGTGGATCCCCGAGCGCAGCACGGCGAACCACAGCACGACGCCCGCCACCGCGTAGGCCGGCCCGCGCCACGCGCGCATCCGCCGCAGCACCAGGATGGCGAGGACGATCGCCGCCGCGGCCGCGAGCCAGCCCACGCGCAGGTCCTGCGTGTAGAAGACGGCGATCACGGCGATCGCGCCGATGTCGTCGATGATCGCCAGCGTGAGCAGGAAGACGCGCACGCCCGGCGGGACGCGCGGGCCGAGCAGGGCCAGCGCACCGAGGACGAAGGCGATGTCGGTGGCCATCGGGATGCCCCAGCCGTGCGCACCGTCCCCACCGGCGTTGAACGCGGCGTAGATCAGCGCCGGGACGGCCATGCCCGCGAACGCGGCGATCGCGGGCAGCGCCGCGGCCCGGCGGTCGCGCAGCTCGCCATGGGCCCACTCGCGCGCGATCTCCAACCCGATGACGTAGAAGAAGAGCGCCATCAGCCCGTCGTCGACCCAGTGGCGCAGGCTGAGATCGATGTTCAGATGGCCCGGCAGCAGCGACACGTGGGTCGACCACAGGTCGGCGTAGGCCGAGCTCCACGGCGAGTTGGCCCAGGCCAGAGCGAGCACCGCGGCGGCGAGGAGGATCCCGGCGCTCCCGGTCTCCGTCGCCAGGAACGCGAGCAGCGGGCGCTCTGTGCGATCGCTCCGTGGAGTCTTCGAACGGGTGTCCAAGAGGGGTATTGTGCCCGCCGGGTGGAGATCACGGTTCTCGGCAAGTCGCCTGCATGGCAGGACGCCAACGGTGCATGCAGCGGGTACCTCGTCCGGGAGGACGGGATGACCATGCTGCTGGACTGCGGCAACGGCGTCTTCGGCAAGCTGCGCGCGCAGATCGACTTCGTCGACGTCGACGCGGTCGTGCTGTCGCACCTGCACGCCGATCACTTCCTCGACCTGATCCCGTTCGCCTACGCGCTGATCTACGCGCCGCGCCAGCAGCCGGTCCCCGTGCACCGCTGGCCCGGGACCGACGACCCCGCGCGACCGCGCCTCTACGGGCCGCCGCGCTCGCTGGACACCTTCCGCCAGGTGACGGGTGCGTGGAACACCCCGGACCTGATCGAGGACGCCTTCGCCGTTGAGGAATATTCGCCTGACAGTGTGCTGGAAATCGGACCGCTGCGAGTTCGCTTCCACCCTGTTCCCCACTTCGTGCCGGCGTGGGCGGTGGAGATCACCTCGACGGTGACCGGTGGGCGCTTCACCTTCGGGGCCGACTGCTGCCCCAACGACGCCCTCGTCGAGTTCGCCCGCGACACCGACCTGCTGCTCATCGAGGCCGCGCTGCCGCGCGCCGAGCGCACGGGAATGCGCGGGCATCTGACGCCGGCCGAGGCGGGAGACCACGGCCGCCAGGCCAACGCCAAGCGGCTCGTCGTCACCCACTTCTCCGAGGAACTGGACCCGGAGTGGGTGCGGGAGGAGGCACAGCGGGCGTACGGTGGCGAGGTGTCGGTTGCAGCTGAAGGTGCAACCTACTCCCTGTAACTGCGTTCACTGTTACTCTCACACCCATGGCTGACTTCCTCGACGAGAAGAAACGCGAGATCGCCGAGCGCCTCAAGGAGCTGCGACCACTGGTGGAGGAGTACTCCCGCCTGGAGGCCGCGCAGCGGGCGCTCGAAGGCGCGTCCACCGAGTCCGCGCCTCGCGCACTCCCCCGGCGGGCCGGTCGCCCGTCCTCGGGGTCGTCCTCCTCGGGCTCATCGGGCTCCGGCTCTCCCGGCCGCGGCCGTCCTCGGGGCACCGGGACGCGGGCCAAGCAGGCGCTGGAGATCGTCGGCGCGAACCCGGGGATCAGCATCCCCGACCTCGCCGAGCAGATGGGGATCAAGCAGAACTACCTGTATCGCGTCCTGCCGGGCCTGGAGCAGGAGGGCCTGGTCCGCAAGGAGGGCCGCGGCTGGCACACCAACGCCGCCGCGTAGCTTCCGGCGCGCGCCGCACCGACGGAGGTAGTTCGCTATGCTAATTAGCGATGGCAACTACCCCGCGTCTCTCTCGCACCGAGGTCGCCGCCCACCTGCGGGTGGTGGTGGCCCGGACCGCGCGCCGCCTGCGCCAGGAGGTCGACGCCGGGCTGTCGCCGTCGCAGAACGCGGCGCTGGCCACGCTCGACAGCCGCGGCCCGCTCACCCCCAGTGAGCTGGCCGCCCACGAGCGCATCCAGCGCCCGACGGCCACGCGCCTGCTGGCCCGGCTGGAGGAGGACGGCCTCGTCCGGCGCTCCGCCGACCCCGACGACCGCCGCTCCGCGCTGATCACGATCAGCGACCGGGGCCGCACGCTGCTGCACGAGTCGCGTACCCGCAAGAACGCCTACCTGGCCCAGCGGCTGCGGTCGCTGGGCGATGACGAGCTCGCCACGCTCGACCGCGCCGCGGCGATCCTCGAGCGACTGCTCGACGAGGACGTGCCGCCATCTTGAGCGCCGCCCCGCTGCGACGCTCCGTCGCCTCCCTCACCCTCCCCAACTACCGCCGCTTCTTCATCGGCCAGGTCGTCTCGGTCTCGGGCAACTGGATGCAGAACGTCGCGGCGATGTGGCTCGTCCTGCACCTCACCGGCAGCGGCACCGCGGTCGGGCTGACCGCGGCCGCGCAGTTCACCCCGCTGCTGCTCGTCGGCGCATGGGGCGGGCTGATCGCCGACCGCCTCCCCAAGCGCCGGCTGCTGACCATCACCCAGGCGCTGCTCGCGCTGCCGCCGCTGATCCTCTTCGGGCTCGTGACGACGGGCTCGGTCCAAGCCTGGATGGTCATCGCGCTCGCCTTCGCCGGCGGCTGCGTGACCGCGTTCGACAACCCGGCCCGACAGTCGTTCGTGGTCGAGATCGTCGGCGCCGATCGCGTGGTCAACGCGGTGTCGCTCAACAGCGTCGTCGTCCAGAGCTCCCGCATCGCCGGGCCGGGGGCCGCCGCCGCGGTCATCGCCCTGGGCGGCGTGGGCCCCTGCTTCCTGATCAACGGCCTCTCGTTCTTCGTGATGATCGCCGCGCTGCGACGGATGAACCCCGCCGAGCTGCAGCCCGCCCCGCCCGCCGTCCGCGAGAAGGGCCAGCTGCGCGCCGCGCTGCGCTACGTCGCCGCGACCCCCGCGCTGCGCCTGCCGCTCGTGATGATGGCCGTCGTCGGGACCTTCTCCTTCAACTTCCCCACGCTGCTGCCGCTGCTGGCGAAGTTCACCTTCCACGGCACGGCGACCGCGTTCGCCCTGCTCAGCGGGGCGCTGGCCGCGGGCTCCATCACCGGAGCGCTGACGATGGGCTCCCGCGAGCGCGTGGACAACCGCTTCCTCGCCCTGTCGGCCTTCGCGTTCGGCGCGCTGACCCTGGTCGCCGCGATCGCGCCGAGCTACGGCCTGATGCTCGTCGCGCTCGCCCTGGTCGGCGTGGCCAGCGTCTCCTTCTCGGCGGGCACCAACTCCGCCGTGCAGCTCGCGGCGACCCCCGAGATGCGCGGCCGCGTCATGGCGCTCTACTCGATCGTCTTCATCGGCTCGACCCCCATCGGCGCCCCGATCGTCGGCTGGCTCGCCTCGGCGGTCGACCCCCGAGCGGGCCTGGCCCTGGGCGGCATCGCGGCCCTGGGCACCGGACTCGTGGCGCTGCTCGGCCCGCGGCGCGCGGCGCGGCGCGAGGGACGGACGGCTCTGCCGGCGTGAGGTGTCGCCGCGGGACGGGCGTGGGCGAAGTGGCGCTCAGCGCGTCGCGGTACCGGGGCGCCGGAGCGCGCTGAACGGCTTGCAGGACGTGCGGGCAGTTGGCGACGCTCAGCGTCGTCAACGTCCCGCACCCCCTCCCCCGCGTCGGCCATGAACGGACCGACGCGGACCGAGGCGTCTAGGAGACGAGCCCGAGCTTCACGACCGCCTCGCGCTCCTCCTGGAGCTCGCCGATCGTGCGGTCGATGCGCTCCTGGGAGAAGGCCGGGACGTCGAGGCCCTCGACGATCTCGTAGCTGCCGTCGCCCGTGACGCGCACCGGCAGCGAGGCGATGAGCCCCTCCGGGATCCCGTAGGCGCCGGTCGTCGTGACCGCCATCGAGCGCAGCGACTCCGCGCCCAGGACCCAGTCGTGGACGTGGTCGATCGCCGCGTTGGCCGCCGAGGCCGCCGACGAGGAGCCGCGCGCCTCGATGATCTCGGCGCCGCGCTTGCCCACGCGCGGGATGAACTCGTTCGCGACCCACGCCTCGTCGTCGACGGCGTCCCAGGCGCGCTGGCCGTTGACCTTCGCGTTGAAGAGGTCGGGGTACATCGTCGGCGAGTGGTTGCCCCACACGACGAGGTCGGAGATCGCGTCGACGCCGACCGCCAGCTTGTCGGCGAGCTGCGCCACGGCGCGGTTCTCGTCCAGGCGCGTCATCGCGGTGAAGCGCTCGCGCGGGATGTCGGGCGCGTTGGACTGGGCGATCAGCGCGTTCGTGTTGGCCGGGTTGCCGACGACGAGCACCTTGATGTCGTCGGCGGCGTTGGCGTTGAGCGCCTGCCCCTGCGGCTTGAAGATCGCGCCGTTGGCCTCGAGCAGGTCGGCCCGCTCCATGCCCTTCGTGCGCGGCCGCGCGCCGACCAGCAGCGCGATGTTCGCGCCGGAGAAGGCCTCGTTCGGATCGTCGCTGATGTCGATCTTCTTCAGCAGCGGGAAGGCGCAGTCGATGAGCTCCATCGCAACGCCCTCGGCCGCCTTGACGCCCTGGGGGATCTCCAGCAGCCGCAGCTCGAGCTCCTCGTCGGGACCCAGCAGCTGCCCCGAGGCGATGCGGAACAGGAGCGCGTACCCGATCTGACCGGCGGCGCCGGTGACCGTGACCTTGGTAGCCATCTAGACGTTCATCTCCTTGCGCAGGTTCTCGTCGATCGCGGCGAGGAAGTCCTGGGTGGTGAGGTACGGCTGGTCCGGACCGACCAGCAGCGCGAGATCCTTCGTCATCTTGCCGCTCTCCACCGTCTCGATGCAGACGCGCTCGAGCGTCTCGCCGAACGTGGTGACGTCGGGCGTGTCGTCCATCCGCCCGCGGTAGGCGAGCCCACGCGTCCAGGCGAAGATCGATGCGATCGGGTTGGTCGAGGTCGGCTTGCCCTGCTGGTGCTGGCGGAAGTGGCGGGTGACCGTGCCGTGCGCGGCCTCCGCCTCGACCGTGTTGCCGTCGGGCGTCATCAGGACGCTGGTCATGAGGCCCAGCGAGCCGAAGCCCTGGGCGACGGTGTCGGACTGCACGTCGCCGTCGTAGTTCTTGCAGGCCCAGACGTAGCCGCCCTCCCACTTCAGCGCCGC
>JAOPZL010000134.1 GCA_025964175.1 Solirubrobacterales bacterium | reverse complement strand
TGGAGGCGGACCGGCGGCTCGGCCGGCGCGATGGGGCCGCGCAGCGCGGTGGTCGCGGCGGCGGGGACCGGCGCGGGTGCGGGGGTCTGGGCCGGTGCGCCGATGCGGGCCAGCACGCGGTTGTACTCGTCCTCGAGCTGGCGCGCCGTGCGCTGCAGGGACTCGCGGAAGCGCAGCAGCTCGTCGACCTGGCCGCTGAGGCCGCCCAGCCGGGCGCGCGCCTCGGCGATCAGGCGGTCGGGATCGCCCATGCCGGTCGCCGCGCGTGAGGCACCGGTCGGCGCCGGCTCGTCGATGGTGCTCGTCGCCGCCGGGATGGCGGCGCTCGCGGCGGGGGTCTCCGGCTCCGGAGCGGGCGTCACGGACGGTCGCGAGCCGGTCGACGCCAGCTCGGTCTCGAGCTGGCGGAGCTTGCGCTCGAGCTCGCCGAGCGTCTCGGAGACGTCTCCGCCTCCTGGGGAATGTGGAGTCCGTGCCGTCACGAGATCAGCGCCTCTGGGCGTAGGAGCCCCCGAAGCGCCACCGAACATACCAGTAGCCACCCCCGGATTCGACGAACGGCGCAGTCGATCCGTATCGCTCTATTTCATCGGCGCTCCCGAGGCGTTCGCGTCCCGGATCCGGACGTGTGGTCGCGCACGCAGAGCAGGCCGAGCGTCGCGGTGCCGGGGCTGCCCGTCGCCGGTGACTGCACCCGGAAGGAGCGCTGGCGTCCGGCCTGGGCCTGCCCCAGGTACCACGCCTCGCTGAGGCGGTAGCTGCCCTCGATGGCCGTCTCGCGGGCCTGGCAGGAGAGCGTGTACGTCTCGCGGCGCCCGTCGCCGACCGCGGTCTGGGCCGTGCGGTAGGCCACGCGCAGGCGGTGACGGAGCCCGTCGCTCCCGCGCGTGGTGGTCAGCGCCAGGCAGCGGGCCGACGAGGTCACCGTCACCGCGTCGATCGCGGCGATGCCGAGCTCGACGGAGGCGCTCGAGCCCGCCGACGGAGCGCGCTCGATGATCCGGGCGACCGCGCCGGGATCGCCGGTGAAGACGAACCCGGGCGCGACGGCCACCGAGGCGGACGGGCACGCGACGGCCGGCGCGACGCCCAGGCCGCGCGCGATCGACGCGCTCGCCCTGCGCTGGGGCAGCAGCCGCAACTGGCGCCCCGCGCCGCCGACGTCGCCGTCCAGGCACGCGACGGTCAGGTGGATCTGGGCCCGGCCCTGCGTGTTGTTGCGCAGCGTGAAGCGGTATCCCTGCTCGGAGACCGCGTCGGCCTCGATCACGTCGACGCCGCTGACGAGGTCGTAGGGCTGGACGGCGAGCTGCGGGTTGTCGTCGTCCAGCGCGTCGACCAGCCACGTCCCGTCGGTCACGAGATCGCCGCTGTGGCACGCGAGGGTGAAGGAGCCGGACTGGCCGGCGTCGAGGCGCAGCTGCTGGTCGACGCGGTACGCGCGGACGGAGTCGGCCGAGACGGCCGGGACGCAGAACAGCGTCGCCGCGAACGCGCAGACGATCGTGAACAACCCCGTCCGGGCTCGCATGGCGCGACCGTACAGACGCTTGAGCCGCCATACCCCCGGCTGGACGAAAGGATGACCGCGGGGGCGCAAAAGGGCGGAGCGATGGCGACCGGCGCCACCGCTCCGCGAGGTGCGTCTAGCCGCCGAGGATCTCGACGGCGATGTCGGCGACCTGCGTCGGGGTGCGACCCACGCGCACGCCCTTGGACTCCAGCGCCTCGGCCTTGGCCTTGGCGGTGCCGGCCGAGCCGGAGACGATCGCGCCGGCGTGGCCCATCGTCTTGCCGGGAGGTGCGGTGAAGCCCGCGATGTAGCCGACGACCGGCTTGGTGACGTGCTCGGCGATGAACTCCGCCGCCTCCTCCTCGGCCGAGCCGCCGATCTCGCCCGACATGACGATCAGCTCGGTCTGGGGGTCGGCCTCGAAGGCCGCGATGACGTCGATGAACGACGAGCCCGGGACCGGGTCGCCGCCGATGCCGACGATCGAGGAGTTCCCGAAGCCGCGCTGGGCCAGCTCGTTGCCGATCTGGTAGGTCAGCGTGCCGGAGCGGGAGACGACGCCCACGTTGCCCTCCTTGAAGAAGGCGGCGGGGATGATCCCGACGTTGGCCTTGCCCGGCGACAGGATCCCCGGGCAGTTGGGCCCGACCAGACGGACGTTGCCCAGGCGCTTGAGGTGCGTGTAGACCCGCAGCTCATCGTGGGCGGGGATGCCCTCGGTGATGGCGATGATGAGCTCGATGCCGGCGTCGGCCGCCTCGAGGATCGAGTCCGCGGCACCGGCCGGCGGCACGAAGATCATCGCGGTGTTGGCGTCGGCCTGAGCCACCGCCTCGTGGAACGTGTCGAAGACGGGGATGCCCTCGACGTCCTGACCGCCCTTGCCCGCGCGCACGCCGCCCACGACGTTCGTGCCGTACGTGCGGTTGTTCAGGGTGTGGAACTTGCCCTCGCGGCCGGTGATGCCGGCCGTGCAGAGCCGGGTGTTCTCGTCGACGAAGATGCTCACAGCGATTCCCCTCCGTTCGACTCCGTGGCTTGCGCGGCCGCGGGGGAATTGCCCGCCACCTCTACGACCTTCGCGGCCGCCTCGTCCATCGTCGTCGCCGTGTGCACGTTCGGGAGGTTGGCCTCGGCCAGCAGCGCGCGGCCCTCCTTGTCGTTGGTGCCGTCCAGGCGGACGACGAACGGGACGGTCGGCTTGATCTGGTCGAACGCGGTGATGAGGCCTTGGGCGACCTCGTCGCAGCGGGTGATGCCGCCGAAGATGTTGAAGAGGACGGCTTTGACCTTGTCGTCGGAGAGGATGACCTCGACCGCGGAGGTGATCGCCTCGGCCTTGGATCCACCACCGGCGTCCAGGAAGTTGGCGGGCGCACCGCCCGCCTGGGCGACGACGTCCAGCGTCGACATCACGAGCCCGGCGCCGTTGCCGAGGATGCCGATGTCGCCGTCGAGCTTGACGTAGGTCAGCCCGCGCTCCTTGGCCAGCCGCTCCTGCGGGTCCTCGTTGGAGAGGTTGCGCAGCTCGGAGGACTCGGCGTGGCGGTACAGCGCGTTGTCGTCGAGCGTGACCTTCGCGTCCAGCGCGCTGACCGAGCGGTCGCCGCTGACGATCAGCGGGTTGACCTCGACGAGCAGCGCCTCCTCGGAGACGTACGCGTCGTAGAGCTTGGTCAGCAGCTCGGAGACGCCGGCGACGACGTCGGCATCGAC
>JAOPZL010000128.1 GCA_025964175.1 Solirubrobacterales bacterium | reverse complement strand
GGCAGAGCGCGCGGCGCGCAGCCCGACGAGCGCTCCGAGGAGCGCGAGCGCGGCGGTGGCCGCCGCGCGCAGGTGACGGCCGGTCGCCTCGGGGTCGTCGATCGGCTGGAAGCGCGCGCCCTCCGGGCCGATCTCGATGTACCCGCGCGGGGCCGCTTCGATGCCCCAGTCGCCGCGGTGCACGCGCGCGACGGGGATGATCGTGCGCCCCGCCTCGCGGATCGCCTCTCCGTAACAGAGGGAGGCATCGTCGCCGCGGCCCTCGGGCTCGCGCACGACCTCGGCCTTGCCGGCCTCGTGCCGCTTGCCCTTCGCCTTGCCGCCGGGATCCTTGGCCATGGGCCTAGTCCTCGTAGGGGACGAAGTCCTTCTTGCGGGCGCCGCACACCGGGCAGAACCAGGTGTCGGGAATGTCGGCGAACGCGGTCCCGGCCGGGATGCCGCCGTCCGGGTCGCCCTCGGCGGGGTCGTAGATGAACCCGCAGGACTCGCAGATCCACTGCTGCACGGTGGTCGTGTCGCTCATGCCTTGAACGGTATCGTCGCGGCGGCATGGAGGAGATCAACACGACGGGCGCGATCAGCGCCCCGCGCCCCGCGGCCACGGTCATCGTGCTGCGCGGCGGGGCCGAGGCGCTCGAGGTGCTGCTGGTGCAGCGCACCCCCAAGGCCCGCTTCATGGGCGGGGTGTGGGTCTTCCCCGGCGGCGCCGTCGATCCCGGCGAGGACGATCGCACGGCCGCCCGCCGCGAGCTGCACGAGGAGGCGTCGATCCTCCTGCGCGACGGCGATGAGCTCGTGGCCTTCAGCCGCTGGATCACGCCCGAAGAGGTCAAGATCCGCTTCGACACGCGCTTCTACCTCGCCCCGCTGCCCGGCGACGCGCAGCCGCGGGTCGACGGGCAGGAGTGCGTCGACCTGCGCTGGGACACGCCGGCCGGCGCCCTGCGGGCTCACGCCCGCGGCGAGCTGCTGCTCGTGTTCCCGACGATCAAGCACCTCGAGCAGCTGGCGCTCTTCGCCTCCGCCGACGCGGCACTCGTCCACGCGCGCGGGCACGAGGTCATCCCCGTCCAGCCGCGCGTCGTCGGCACGGGCGAGGAGGCACGGATCGTGCTCCCCGGCGAGCCCGGCTACGCCTGACGGGCCCTAGGCCCGCACCACCCGCACGTCGAGCGCGTCGCGCGCCTGGGCCTCGAGGTCGTCGTCGCCGGTCAGCAGGAGCACGAGATCGGCGGGGAAGGTGACGAGGGCGTCGCGCAGCGCGAGCAGCGGTTCGCTCTCGCCGACCTCGCCGGCGACCGCCGCGGCGTCGGTACCGGCCTGCAGCGCGGCCACCGACTGCTCCTCCACGTCGCGCGCGTCGGCGATCGCCTCGTCGCTGTCGGAGACCCAGAAGGCCAGGCGCGACTCGTTGCGCGCGGGCGCGACGACGAGCACGCGCGCCCCCTCCAGGTCCGGCTCACCCGGCAACGCCGCGCGCACCCGCGCGGCGTCGACCGGCTCGTCGGCGAGCACGAGCAGGTGCATCAGCCACCGGCCGCGTTTCCGTCGCGACGGTACGTGACCCGGTCACCCTGCCCGCTGGTGCAGGTCGTGTTCCACCAGCGCTTGTTGCTGGTCGCCGTCTCGTAGGCCGAGCGGCACGTGAAGGTCCGCTGGCCGGTGGAGAGCACCGGCTGCACCGAGCACTCGCGGAAGGGCGCGATGGTGTCCTGCTTGTACGGCTTGCACTGGGCGCCGTGCGCCTCGACGGAGCGGATGACGATCCGCGCGTCGGCACACGACGGGCCGCGCTTGTGGATGGTGTCGATGAAGGCGGCGAGACCCACGGTCCTGCACGGCTTCATGGGCTTGGCCGCCGAGGCGGGAGCGGCGATGGCGAGAGCGGCGAGCAGCGCGCCGCAGCAGAGGAGGACGAGCTTGTTCATGACGGGGGACGGATGCCCACCGTGAACCTGTCACAAACGCTACGAAGCGTCTCCGATCACATGTGAGACAGCGTTGATCAGCGCCAGGTGGGTGAACGCCTGCGGGTAGTTGCCCAGGTGGCGGCCGGTCTCGGCGTCGAGCTCCTCGGCGTACAGGTGCAGCGGCCCGGCGTAGGCCAGCAGCTTCTCGCACAGGGCACGGGCGCGGTCCTTCTCGCCCATCTCGCTGAGGACGCTGACGAGCCAGAACGAGCAGATCAGGAAGCTGCCCTCGCGGCCGTGCAGGCCGTCGTCGGTCTCCTCGACCTCGTAGCGCAGGACCATCCCGTTCTCGGTCAGCTCCTCGCCGATCGCCTTGGCGGTCGCGCGCACGCGCGGGTCGTCGCCGGGCAGGAAGCGCTGCAGCGGGATCAGCAGCGTCGACGCGTCCAGCGCGTCGGTGTCGTAGTGCTGGCGGAAGACGCCGCGCCCGCTGACGCCGCGCTCCAGCACCTCGGCGTGGATCTCGTCGGCGATCGCCCGCCAGCGCGCGGACATGGCGTCCTCGCCGCGCAGCGTCGCCAGCTCGGCGCCGCGGTCCATCGCGACCCAGCACATGACCTTCGAGGAGACGTAGTGCCGCGGCACGCCGCGCGCCTCCCAGATGCCCTGGTCGGGCTCGCCCCAGACGCGGGCCGCCGCCTCGACCTGGTCGACGAGCACCGGCCACAGCCGCTCCGGGATGTGGTCGGAGGCCTTCGTGTGGATGTAGACCGAGTCCAGCACCGCGCCGTAGACGTCGTTCTGGCGCTGGTCGAAGGCGCCGTTGCCGATGCGCACGGGGTGCGCGCCCTCGTAGCCCTTGAGGTGGTCGAGCGTCCTCTCGGTGAGGTTCTTCTCGCCGCGGATCCCGTACATGATCTGCAGCGAGCCGTCCTCGTTGCGCTCCAGGTCGGCCACGTACTGCAGGAAGTCCTCCGCCTCCCAGTCCATGCCGAGCGCGTGCAGCCCCCACAGCGCGAACGCGGCGTCGCGCATCCAGCAGTAGCGGTAGTCCCAGTTGCGCTCGCCGCCCGGCGTCTCGGGCAGCGAGGTCGTCGGGGCGGCGACGAGCGCGCCGGTCGGGGCGAAGGTCAGCCCCTTGAGCACGAGCGCGGAACGCTGCAGGTACACCCGCCACGGGTGGTCGGGGAACTCGCCGCTCTCCAGCCAGCGCCGCCAGAAGTGGCGGGTCGCGTCGATCTGCGCGAAGGCCTCCAGGGCGGTCGCCGGCGCGGCGGCGTCCTCCCGCCAGGAGATGGCGACGAACGCGGTGTCGCCCTCGTACATGATGTGGCGGGCGCGCACGCGGTCGCCCTCGATGCCGGGTCGCAGGTCGCTGGTGAGGCGGAACTGGCGCTCGCCGTCGCGCTCGGCGTCGAACCAGCGGTGGCCCTCCTCGTCGGCGCCCGCGGTCCACGTCGCCGTGATCTCCCCGAAGGACCACTGCGGCTCGCAGATCAGCTCGACCGGGACCTCGCCATAGGTGCACTCGATCGTGCGCACGAGCATGCGGTCGGCGTCGTAGTCGCTGGGCGGGCGCACGTGGCTGGCCGTCTCCGGCGAGTCGCGCCACTCGCCGACCGTCAGCGCGTCGCGGACGACGAGCCAGCCGCCCCGCGTCATCCACGTCGTCTCCAGCACGTTGGTGCCCGGGTCGTAGCGGCGGCCGGCCGGGACAGCGGTCCCGTAGGGGCCCACGCGGAAGGCGCCGGCGCCGCGGTCGAGCAGCGTCGTGAAGACCGACTCACCGTCGAAGGAGGGCAGGCAGAGCCACTCGATCGAGCCGTCGGGCGCGACCAGCGCGCCGGTGTGGCAGTCCGACAGGAACGCGTAATCGGCGATCGGCGGAAACGGCGACGTGGACGGCATCGCGCGAAACCTATACAGCCTGTCGGAATCCCCCTTCGACCCCTCCAGGCCGGTGCTAGGTTCGCGCGATGAGCACGATCGCCGCCACGCCGACGTTGCAGAACTTCATCGACGGGGAGTTCGTCGCTGCCGCCGACGGGCAGACCTCATCGATCATCAACCCGGCCACGGGCGAGGAGATCGCCCAGGCGGCCGACTCCGGCACGCAGGACGTCGACCGTGCGGTCGCCGCCGCCAAGCGCGCGTTCGACAGCTGGGGCTCGACCACGCCCGCGACCCGCTCCGCCGCGCTGCTCGCGCTCGCCGACGCCATCGAGGAGCACGGTGACGAGATCGCGGAGATCGAGGCGCGCAACGCCGGCAAGCCGCTGCAGGCGGTCAAGGACGACGAGATCCCGGCGATCGTCGACCCGCTGCGCTTCTTCGCGGGCGCGGCGCGACTGATGGAGGGCAAGGCGGCCGGCGAGTACATCGAGGGCTTCACGTCGATGATCCGCCGCGAGCCGGCGGGCGTCGTCGGCCAGATCGCGCCGTGGAACTACCCGCTGATGATGGCGATCTGGAAGATCGGCCCGGCGCTCGCCGCCGGCTGCCCGATCGTCCTCAAGCCCGCGCCCGCGACTCCCGCCAGCATCATCCGGGTGGCCGAGCTCGCCGCGGAGATCCTGCCCAAGGGCGTGCTGAACGTCGTCACCGGCGGCAACGACACGGGCCGCGCGCTCGTGGAGCACGAGGACGTCGACATGGTCTCGCTCACCGGTTCGGTCGAGACCGGCAAGTGGATCGCCGAGCACGCCGCGCGCACCCTGAAGCGGGTGCACCTCGAGCTCGGCGGCAAGGCCCCGGTCGTCGTCTTCGACGACGTCGACATGGAGGTCGCGATGGAGGCGATCGCCGGCTTCGGCTACTACAACGCCGGGCAGGACTGCACCGCCGCGACGCGCGTGCTCGCGAGCTCCAAGGTGTACGACGACGTCGTGGCGGGCCTCGCCGACCAGGCCAAGGGCTACGTGATGGGCGACACCTTCTCGCCCGACACGACGCTCGGGCCGCTCTCCTCCAAGGTGCACCGCGAGCGCGTCGAGGGGTTCCTGGCCGGGAAGCCGTCGCACGCCGAGGTCGTCACCGGCGGCAAGGAGCCGGACCTGCCGGGCTTCTTCCTGGAGCCGACGGTCGTCGCGAACCTGCAGCAGCAGGACGACCTGATCCAGCGCGAGATCTTCGGGCCGGTGATCACCGTCCAGCGCTTCAGCGACGAGGACGAGGCGATCAGGTGGGCCAACGGCACCCCGTACGGCCTCGCGTCCTCGGTCTGGACGCGCGACATCGGCCGTGCCCTGCGCGTCTCCAAGGCGCTGCGCTTCGGCGCGGTGTGGATCAACAACCACGGCGGCCTCGCCTCCGAGATGCCCCACGGCGGCTTCAAGTCCAGCGGCTACGGCAAGGACCTCTCGATGTACTCGCTGGAGGACTACACGGTCGTCAAGCACGTGATGGCGTCGCTCGACTAGCGACCGATCGGGGCGCCGGACCGGCTGGTCGGGCGCCATCGTCGGTCCGATGGTGCAACTTCCGCCTGCTCCAGGGGTTAGAGTCGCCTGGAAAGGACGCACATGGAAGCCGGCGCACTTCACGCACCCGCAGGACTGAGCCGTATCGCGATCGGGATGCCGTTGCTGCGCCTGCGATCGGACGAGCAACTGGTCGCGGCGTTCCGCGCCGGGAACGAAGAGGCCTTCCAGGTCATCTTCGACCGCTACCGCCAGCGGCTCTTCGCCTACACCAGGCAGATGCTGTCGGGCTCGCGCCAGGACGCCGAGGACGCGCTGCAGGACGTCTTCCTGCGCGCCTACGCCGCGCTGCGCGCCAACGACCGCCCCGTCTCGCTGCGCGCGTGGCTGTACCGGGTGGCCCACAACCGCTGCATCGACCAGTTGCGCCGTCCCACCCCCGCGCAGGCCGACGTCTTCGACCTCTCCCGCTCGCCGTTGCGCGATCCGATCGAGGAGAGCCAGCGCCGTGAGGACCTGCGCCGTCTCGTCGAGGACGTCCAGCGGCTCCCCGAGGCCCAGCGCTCCGCGCTGCTCATGCGCGAGATGGACGGGCTCAGCTACCAGGAGCTCGCCGACGCGCTCGACGTCACCGTGCCCGCGATCAAGTCGCTGCTCGTGCGCGCCCGCATCGGGCTCGTCGAGGCGGTCGAGGCGCGCGACACCGCGTGCGTCGAGATCCGCAACGACCTCATGGCCTCCTACGACCGCGGCGTGCGCGCCAGCGGCAAGGCCCGTCGCCACCTGCGCGACTGCGCGCCGTGCCGGGAGTACCGCACCGACCTGCGCTCCATCCAGCGCGGTCTGGGCGCGCTCTCGCCCGGCGACGGCGGCCCCATCGGGCTGCTCGCCAAGCTCTTCGGCCTCGGCAGCGGCGCCGGCGGCGCGGCGGCCGGCCGCACGCCGCGCACCGGCTCGGA
>JAOPZL010000126.1 GCA_025964175.1 Solirubrobacterales bacterium | reverse complement strand
AGCGCGAGCGCCCACCAGAACGTGGCGCCGAACGCTTCGGCCATCAACGGGGTCAAGCGGGCGCGGTCGGCGGCCGGGACGACCTGACCGATCCCACCCGCGCCGCCCAGGCGGCTGCTCAGCTCGTGGGCCAGCAGCACGCTCAGCACGGCGGTGCCGATCGACGCGGAGACCTGCTGGTTGATGTTCAGGGTCGTCGAGGCGCGCGCGATCGCGGCGCGGCGCAGCGTCTGCATGGCGCCGGAGAACGTCGGCATCATCGTCGTGCCCAGGCCGGCGCCGAGCAGGAACAGCTCGAAGCCCAGCAGCCAGTAGGACGTGTCGTCCTTCAGCTGGGTCAACCCGAGGAACGACAGCGCGACGAGCACCATGCCGACGGGCACGATCCGCCCGATGCCGGTGCGGTCGGCCAGCCGGCCGGCGATCGGCATGGCCAGCATCGCCCCGATGCCCTGCGGGACGAGCAGCAGGCCGGTCTTCAGCGCCGACTCGGCGCGCACCGTCTGCAGGTACAGCGGCAGCAGCAGCATCCCGCCGAAGACGGCGATGACGACGAGGGCCAGCGTGCCCGACGCGGCCGCGAACGTGCGGTTGGCGAACAGCCGCAGGTCGATCAGCGCGGTATCGGGATCGCGCAGCGCGTGCAAGACGAACAGCGCCAGCATCACGAGGCCGGCGAGCACCGTGCCCCACACCTTCGCCGCGCCGAAGCCGCCGGACGAGCTGGACTCGGCCAGCCCGTAGATCAGCAGCGCGAGGCCGGGCGACAGCAAGCCGAGCCCGAGCCAGTCGAGCCGGTGGTCGGGCGTGGGGACGTCGCGCTCCAGCACCTTGAACGACAGCACGAGGGCGGCCGCCCCGATCGGGACGTTGATGAAGAAGATCCAGCGCCAGCTGAAGGAGTCGACGAGCCAGCCGCCGAGGATCGGCCCGAAGATCGGGCCGAGCATCATCGGCACCCCGATGACCGCCATCACGCGCCCGACGCGCTGCGGGCCGGCCGCGCGCGTGAGGATCGTCATGCCGGCCGGCATGAGCATGCCGCCGCCCAGGCCCTGGAGCACGCGGAAGCCGATCAGGGAGCTCGCGCTCCAGGCGATTCCCGACAGGACGGAGCCGGCCACGAACAGCGTGATCGACATCAGGTACAGCCGCTTGGTGCCGAAGCGGTCGGCGGCCCAGCCGGTCAGCGGGATGACCGTCGCCAGCGCGAGCGTGTAGCCGGTGGCGACCCACTGGATCGTCGCCAGCGAGGTGTCGAAGTCGCGCGCGAGCGTGGTGATGGCGACGTTGACGACCGTCGTGTCGAGGATCGACATGATCGCGCCGAGCACGACGACCGAGGCGATGAGCATCAGCCCGCGATCGAGGCGGGCGTCGGCGTCGGGCGGTTGGGAGCTGGTTGACGAAGTGGCCACGATGATGGTCCTGAGGCGCCGCAATCGCGAACGGCAGCCGCGACGGAGCGTCGACTCCGTGCAGGGTGGCACACCCGCGGCGCGGGGGTCGCCGGCGACCGGCGCTTCCTCTCCTTCGACGACGCGACGGGCGCCCGAAGGTCCTTACCGCGAGTTGGCGCGGGGCCGCGCGGCCAGGCGAGGGAGAATGGCGTTCCCGGCCCCAGGAGGTCGACCATGCCCAAGTTCCTGTTCTCCGCGCGCTACACGCCGGAGGCCGTCCGCGGCCTGATGCACGAGGGCGGCAGCGCACGGCAGAAGACGATCGAGCGGCTGTTCGCGTCGTGCGGCGGGCGCCTGGAGGGCTTCTACTTCGCCTACGGCCCGACGGACGTCTACGCCTTCGGCGAACTGCCCGACAACGAGACGGCGACCGCGATCGCGCTGACGATCAACGGCGACGGGCGCACGGCCGTCCAGACGACCGTGCTGCTCGCCCCGGAGGACGTCGACGCCGCCGCACGGGCCGCGATCGACTACGCACCCCCGGGCGGCTGAGGCGGGCTCGCGCAACGGGGCGACGGGCCTACTCCCAGGGAGATGACCGTTGAGACCGCCCACGGCGCCCCGCCGCCGACCGCTCCGCGCGCCCCCGGGTTCCAGCGGATGTTCGCGCCCGCGCAGCTGACGCTCGGGCTGTTCTTCGCCATCGAGTCCTACAGCGGCGACGTCCCGCGGATGGAGGGCCAGATCGAGCTCGCGCGCGCCGCCGAGGCCGCCGGCTTCGCCGCGCTGTGGGTGCGCGACGTCCCGCTGCGCGACCCGACCTTCGGCGACGTCGGGCAGATCTACGACCCATGGGTGTGGCTGGGCACCGTGACCGCGGCGACGCGGGAGATCGCGCTGGCCACGGGCGCGATCGTGCTCCCGCTGCGCCATCCGCTCGACGTCGCCAAGGCATCGGCATCGGTCGACCGCCTCAGCGGCGGGCGCCTCGTGCTCGGCGTCGCCTCCGGCGACCGGCCGGTCGAGTTCCCCGCCTACGGGCGCGACTTCGAGCGCCGCGGCGAGCTGTTCCGCGCGGCCCTGGAGTACGTGGGGCGCGTCCTGGAGGAGACGTCGCCGACGATCGAGTCGCCGTTCGGGGTGCTGCGTGGCGCCGACCTGCTGCCCAAGCCCACGTACGGCCACATCCCGGTCGCCGTCACCGGCAGCAGCCGCCAGAGCGTCGAGTGGATCGCCGCGCACTCCGACGCGTGGATGATGTACCCGCGCGGCCCCCAGCTGCAGGAGCGCGTCATCTCGGCGTGGCGCTCGGCGGTGCGCGATGCGGCGGGAATCGAGTTCAAGCCGTTCGGCCAGTCGCTGTTCATCGACCTGACCGACGATCCGGACGCCGAACCACAGCCGATCCACCTCGGCTACCGGCTGGGCCGCCGTCCGCTGGTCGAGTTCCTCGAGCTGCTGCGGCAGATCGGGGTCAACCACGTCGCCCTCAACCTGAAGTACGCCACCCGCCCTGCGGCGGAGATCGTCGACGAGCTGGCGCGCGAGGTGGTGCCGCGCTTCTGCGCGCACAGCGTCGCGGCCTGAGGAAGGGAGCCAACCGGCGGACCGCCTCCCGCCTGCATCCATCCCGAACGTGGCCGGGCGCTCCGGCCCGGCCACGTTTCGGCGCCCGCGCGCCGGGACAGTCTGGGAGACACCATCGATGGGGGTGCTGAGATGGAGACGTGGAACGCGATCACCTCGCGGCGCGACGTCCGGGACTTCGCCGATCGGCCGCTGGACGCCGACCAGCTCGACCGCATTCTCGAAGCGGGCTGGCGAGCGCCGTCGTCGCGCAACTGGCAACCGTGGGACTTCGTCGTCGTGACCGATCGCGACCAGCTGCGCGAGCTGGCCAAGGTCTGGCAGGGTGCCGGTCACGTGGCCGGATCGGCGGCGACCGTCGCGGTGATCATCCCCCGGCTGGAGGATTCCGACGAGCGCGAACGGGCGCAGTACGACATCGGCCAGGCCACCATGTCGATGCAGATCGCCGCTGCCGACCAGGGCATCGGATCGGGACACGCCGCGGTCGCCGACCAGGACCAGGCCCGCCGCGTCCTCGGCTTTCCCGAGGACCGCATCGCCGCGTACCTGATCGACTTCGGCCATCCCGCCGACCGGCCGCTGACGCCGATCCGCAAGCCCGACCGCCGGCCCTTCGACGAGGTCGTGCACCGAGGGCGCTGGTAGCGGGCGGCCGCCGCGCTCCCAGCGGCGGGCGTTCGGCATCGGTCAGATGACGGAGACGCTCCCAGCGCGCACCGCGCCCTGGGCCCGGCCACGCGCCGCGCGCGAAGTTCGTCAATTCGCCGGATGCGCCCATGCGGCCCGAGCGTCCAGACTGCGTGCCGACAGCCGATGAGGGCGGCTCCTTGGCGAGCCGTCGCTCCCGGCCGCGGCGCCCATCGTTCCTGAACCGGCGCCGCCTGTGGCCCATCCGAGGGCCCTGCCCCGTCCCCTCCAACGAGGTTTCCCATGCCATCTCGCCTCCGCGCGCTGGCTGCTCTGGTGCTGGTCGCGCTGTTCGCCGTGACCGCAACCGCGAGCGCTGCGCCGCATCCCCGGGCGCACGCCCCGGCCCACGAGAAGTCCAAGCACAAGAAGTCCCACCACCGCAAGCACCGCACTGGTCATGCCGACCGCGCGCCGCACCACAAGCACAAGCGGCGCCCGAAGCAGACGACGAACCCGGCCCCGGCCCCGGCCCCG
>JAOPZL010000120.1 GCA_025964175.1 Solirubrobacterales bacterium | reverse complement strand
GGCGACCGCGACCGCCGCGCCGGACGCGGCCAGCGCCCGCGCCGTCGCCTCGCCGATCCCCGACGACGCGCCCGTCACCAGCGCGACCGTTCCCTCGAGTGTCTCTCCCATGGAGGAGAGGCTACGCGAGCGGCATAGACGGCCTGACGGCCATCTACGCGTGCGGCATAGATGGCCTGACGGCCATCTACGACAAGGTCGTGCTGGCGATGGGCGTCGTCGTGGGCTGCTGCGAGCCCCCGTCGGGCTCGACGCTGATCAGCACCTGCTTGGCGCCGTCGACGTCGTTGCGCAGCGCCACGGATCCCTGCCCGGAGCGGTTCACGGTGAAGACGTTGTCGGGGCTCACCTTGTTCCCCTTCATGACCCACACCTGGTAGACGCGGCCGGCACCGGGCGGCTTCAGCCCGGTCAGCTTCAGCTCGGCGGTGCCGTCATGGGTGATGAGGTCTCCGCGAGCCTGGGAGTCGGCCACGAAGGTGACGGGGTGATTGACGTCGTTGGTGCCTCCGGTGGAGGCGACGATGCCGATGCCGATGCCGATCGCCAGCGCACCGGTGGCCAGGATCGGGATCAGCGGCTTGGCGAAGATCCGGCTCAGCCGGCCGCGGTGCTGCGCCTTCGGCGGGCGGACGTCGACGCGGTCGGCGTCGGGGCCGGCGGCCGACAGCAGATCGGCTTCGCGCTGCACGATGGCCATGATCCGGCTCTGCAGGCCGGGCGGCGGGTCCTCGCTCGGCGCGGCGAGGGCGAGCAGGTCCGCGACGGGACGCAGCCGCGCGACCTCCTCGCGCAGCGCGGCGTTCTCGGCCAGCTCGGCCTCGAAGGCGGCGGCCTCGTCGTCGGGAAGGGCGTTGAGCACCCAGGCGGCGGCGTCGGCCATGAGCTCCTCGTTGCGGTCGCGGTCGCTCATGACGCAGCCTCCGGGGCGACGAGGGAGCCACGCATCTTGTTGAGTCCGAGCCGCATGCGGCCCTTGATGGTGCCCAGCGGCTCGCCGAGCATGTCGGCGATCTCCACGTGGGTGAATCCTCCGAAGTAGGCGAGCTCGATCACCTTGCCCTGATCGGGCGGGAGCTCGGCCAGCGCGGAGCGCACCTCGACGGCCTCCTCACGGCGGGCGACCTCGACGTCGGTGCGGTCGGGTGCCTCGAAGCGCTCCTCGATCCCCTCGTCGCTGGCCCGGCGGCGATCGTGGACCGAGCCGCGGCGCAGCGCGTCGATGGCCCGGTTGTGGACGATCCCGAGGATCCACGTGCGGACAGAGCCGCGGGTGCGGTCGTAGCGGGTGTTGGCGCGCCACAGCGACAGGAGGGCGTCCTGGATGACGTCCTCGGCGGCGGCTCGGGTGCCGGTCATGCGGTAGGCCAGCCCGAAGGCGGCGGACATGTGGCGCTCCACGACGACCTCGAAGGCGCGTGCGTCGCCTTTGCGGATCAGCTGCATCAGATCCTCGTCGGCGAGGGCGCGGAGCTCGTCTGGATTGGGTCGTCCCACGTCAGTCATTAACGCGGTCCGATGCCGCGCGGATCATCGCCAGAGCTTGCGAGCTTCGGAGATGGCGTCGTGGAGCGTGCGACCGGCGAGGTCCACGACGTTGTCCGAAGCCGACCGCCGCTGCTTGGAGCGCTGCTTGGTGCGGATGAAGACGAGACCGACGCCCGCCGTCGTCCCGGCGACCACGGCGACGGCCGGGCGGACCCAGTTGCGCGGGTCGCGCATCGCGCCCAGCTCCCAGGACTCCAGCTCGTCGGCGGCCAGCTCGGTGATCGAGGTCAGCGTGCCCTCCAGCCGCGCGGTCAGCTCGGCCGGCGGGTCGACGGGCGTCAGCGCGCGGCGCAGCAGCGCCTCGAAGTCGGTGGTGGCGGCTTCGCTCATCGGCTACCGCCGCTCCCGTTCGACGAGGACGTCGGCGGCGGCCCGGTCTCCACGATGCCCTCGAGCTGCTTGATCGCGCGATGGATCAGGACCTTGGTCGCCCCGTCCGAGCGTCCCATGGCCCGCGCGATCTCGCGGTTGTCCATGCCCAGCGCGAAGCGCATGATCAGCGCCTCCCGGCGATCGTCGGGCAGCTGCTGCACCCCGGCCAGGATCCGCTTGAGCTCGTCGCGCCCCTCGACCAGGTCCTCGGTCGTGTGCGGCGTCGGCAGGATCGTGTTCTCGTCGATGTGCGTCTGCGGGCGCCGGGAGCGGTCGCGGTACAGGTTCGCGGCGAGGTTGTGCGCGATGCGGATCAGCCACGGGCGCAGCGGGCGACCGTCGGACTCGGCCTGCGCCCGTTCGAAGTGGCGGTAGGCCTGCAGGAAGGTCTGCTCCGTGAGGTCCTCGGCGTCGTGATGGTCCCCGACCCGGTAGTACGCATACGAGTAGACGTCGCGCAGGTGCGACCGATAGAGCTCGGCGAACTGCGCGTCGAGCGCGGCCTTGCTGGCGATTTCCGGGACGGCCACGCACGCCAGCCTACCCGCCCTACGCGACCCTCGAGGTGCTCGACTCGACGGCGCGCGGACCGCGCGTGGGGCGATCGGACCGGTCGGCGACCAGCTCGGCGGCGGTCGCCGCGACGGCGGCCAGCTCGGTCGCGCGGACGTCGGCGGACTCGCTGGCCTCCAGGCCGCCGCTGCGCAGCAGGTCGCCGAGCTGACGGGCGAACCCGCGGTCGGCCGAGGCGACGACGACCTCGTCGCCCCGGCCGGCGAGCGCGGCGACCGCGCGCGCCTGCGAACGCTGGGCGACGTAGTCGACGGGGGACGGGACGCCGGGGACCGGTCCCGTGGCGGCGACGAGCACGCCGGCGCGATGCGGGATGCGCGGGCCGAGCACGTCGACGGCGGCCGGCAGCTCCCGATCGGGGACGGCGAAGAGGACGAGATCCTGGGTGGCGAGCTCGGGCTCGGCGGCCGGGCTCACCGCGGCGGCCCCGATCCGGGCGACCTTGGTGGTCCCGGCGACCAGGTCGAGGGAGGTGACCTCGACGCGCGCGTCGCGCAGCGCGTCGGCCATGCGGCGTGCGGTCGTGCCCTGCCCGACGACGGCGGCACGGCGGACCGGGGCCAGCCCGCCCAGCCACTCCCACTGCAGGGCGACGCACGGCCAGAGGCGATCGGTGACCGCGCGGGCCAGCTCGGGCGACGGGTCCTCCACGCGCGGGAAGCGCAGCGCCGGGCCGACGCGGACGCGGACCTTGTGCGGGCGGATGCGCCAGCCCTGGCGGATGCGCTCGGTGCCGATGACGGCGACGGGCAGGACCGGGGCGCCGGTCTCCAGCGCGAGGCGGCCGACCCCGCGCCGGGGCGTGCCCAGCGCGCCCGGGCGCACGCGCGTGCCCTCGGGGAAGATGGCGACGACGTCGCCGCGCTCGAGGATCTCCTTGGCCAGCGCCATCGCGTCGCCGTCGGCGTTGCCGCGGTCGATCGGGAAGGCGCCCAGCGAGTTCAGGAACCATGCCGTCAGCGGCTTGCGGAAGAGCTCCTGCTTGGCGACGAAGTAGACGGGCCGGCGCAGAATCGTCCCGATCACGAACGGATCGAGGAACGAGCGGTGGTTGGCCGCGATGATCATGGGGCCATCGGGGAGCACGTGCTCGCGGCCGATCCGGCTCATGCGGAAGTACAGGTGGAAGAACGGCTGGACGACGGCGCGCACGATCCAGTACACGAGCGGGTTGACGCCCCGGTTGCGAGCGCGATCCAGATACGAGGCGCGGTCCATGGGGGTTGGTACCCAGCTGCCCCCGGGGCGTTACAGGGTCGTCTGTACAGTTGCGCCATGGCCATCGACACTGCGAAGACGCTCCGCGGCGCGCTGGCCGGCGCCGTCGCGGCCGGCGTCTGGGTCGCCCAGCAGCCGCTCGACAAGCGCGTCTTCCGGGTCGCCTACGACGACACCGAGCTGCTCGGCAAGCTCGTCACCCGCCGTCGCGCCCCCGCCCGCGTGGTCGGCACCGCGATCCACCTCGCCAACGGCGCCCTGTTCGGCGCCATGTACGCCAACGCCGCGCCGCGCCTGCCGCTGCCGTCGTGGTCGCGCGGCCCCGCCGCGGCGATGGTCGAGAACTTCGGGCTGTGGCCGCTGGCGGCCGCCTCGGACCGCTTCCACCCCGCCCGCAAGGAGCTCCCCCGCCTCGCCGGCAACCGCGCGGCCCTCGCACAGGCGACGTGGCGCCACCTCCTCTTCGGCGTCATCCTCGGCGAGCTCGAACGGCGCCTGAACGCTCCGGCCGACGAGGAGACCACCTCGTACGAGCACGTGATCAGCTCGAACGGGCACGGGTCCCTGGAGCACGTGGTCGGGGCGTCGTAAGGGACCACCCTCGATCGTCAGCGCAGCCAATGTAGCCTCCGGGTCGTCCCCACAGCGAATGGCCAGAGCACGGGCGTTCGGTGGGCACGCGACGACGAGTTGCCCGCTTAGCTCAATTGGTCGAGCACGTCACTTGTAATGACGGGGATCTCGGTTCGAATCCGAGGGCGGGCGTTGTCGACCGACTCATCACGCGCAACAGATCCCCTAGCCTGGCGGCCTCTATGCAACGCCTGATCCTGCTCTGCCTGGCCGCCGTGACGCTCGTCGTCGCCGGCTGCGGCAGCAACGACTCCACCAAGACGGCGGCGATCCCGGACGACGCCTCCGCGTCGGTCTCCACCCCCGCCGACACGACCTCGACGCCCGCCGGCACGGCGACGTCCACGACCCCGACGACCCAGGACCCGAGCCTGGCCCAGAAGCCCGAGGTCAAGGTGCCGTCCGGGCCCGCGCCGAAGAAGCTCGTGGTCAAGGACCTCGTCGTCGGCACCGGCGCGGAGGCCAAGGACGGGGACAACCTGACCATGGACTACGTCGGCGTGCTCTACAAGAACGGGAAGCAGTTCGACGCGTCGTGGGACAGCGGGAACCCGTTCTCGTTCCAGCTCGGTGGCGGCCAGGTCATCTCCGGCTGGGACCAGGGGATCAAGGGCATGAAGGTCGGCGGCCGGCGCGAGCTGATCATCCCGCCGTCGATGGGCTACGGCTCCGAGGGCTCGCCCCCGGCCATCCCGGCGGACTCCACGCTGGTGTTCGTCGTGGACCTCAAGGACGTCTCGAGCTAAGTGCCCGGCGCCGTCGACGCCCTCGTCGCCGACGCGCTGGAGATCTGCGCCGTCGCCGCCCCCACCTTCGCGGAGGGGCGGCGGGCGGCGCTCGTCGCGACGAAGCTGGCCGCAGCGACCGGCAGCGCGCCCGTCGCCGACGCCGCCGGCAACCTCATCGTCCGCTTCGGGGCCGCCGACGGCCCGGCGGCGATCGTGGCGGCGCACCTGGACACCGTCTTCGACGCGGCCACGCCGCTGGAGCCCGTGCGCGACGGCGACATGCTGCGCGGACCGGGCATCGGCGACGACTCGCTGGCCGTCGCCGCGCTCGTGCACCTCGCCAAGCGCCTGGCCGCCCGGCCCGCGCCGAGCCATCCCATCGTCCTCGCCGCGACCGTCGGCGAGGAGGGCCTGGGTGACCTGCGCGGCGCGCGGGCGCTGCTGGACGGCGTCGACTGCGACGCGTTCGTCGCCCTCGAGGGCCACGGGCTGGACTCGATCCAGGTCTCGGGCATCGGATCGGCGCGGCTGATCGCCACCGCGACGGGGCCCGGTGGCCACTCGTGGAGCGATCGCGGCCGGCCCAGCGCCGTCCATGCGCTGGTCGTCGGGCTGCAGCGAGCGCTCGCCGCGGCCGGCGACGGCCACGTCAACGTCGGCGTGATCCGCGGCGGCACCTCGATCAACACGATCGCCGCCACCGCCGAGGCCGAGATCGACCTGCGCGACGCCGACGACGCCGTCCTGGGGCAGCGGACCGCGGCCGTGGAGGCCGCCCTCGCCGCCGCCGGGCTGCAGG
>JAOPZL010000110.1 GCA_025964175.1 Solirubrobacterales bacterium | reverse complement strand
GGTACAGGTAGCCGATCTCCATGCTGAGGTCGTCGATCAGATCGGGCACGTCGGCCCCCGCGAGCTCGGGGGTCACGCGCCGCATGTAGCGCGAGTAGGCCTGTTCGATGGTCAGCCGCCCGATCGGGCGGCGCTCGTCCTCGTAGGTGGCCAGGAGCCGCTCGTCGGCCAGGCCGCGCACGACGAGCGCCAGCTTCCACGCCAGGTTGTGGGCGTCCTGGATGCCGGTGTTGCCGCCGAAGCCGCCGTTGGGCGGCAGCGGATGGACGGCGTCGCCGGCCAGCAGGATGCGGCCGCGGCCGTAGTGGTCGGCGACGTCGGCCGTCGCGTCCCACGCCGCGACGTCGTCCACGACGACCTCCACGTCGGGGTCGCCGATCGCCGCGCGCACCAACTCGCGGGCCCCGCCCGCGGTGAGGCCGGCCGTGACGTCGAGGGCCCCGGGCCGGCGTGGGTCTCCCAGCGTGTTGACCGCCAGGAACCCCGACTTCCCGGACTTCTCGAAGCGGAAGAAGCCGCGCAGGCGGTCGTTGGCGACGTAGATCACGCCCTGGTTGCCGCCCTCCAGCAGGGCGGAGCAGTCGGCGCGGAAGTAGATCGTCGCGCTGCGCGAGAGGATCCCGTACCCCTGCGCGCCGATCCGCAGCGCAACGCGGATCGGGCTGCGCGAGCCGTCGGCGGCGACGACGTACCGGGCGCGGACCGTCCGCTCCTCCCCCGTCGGGCGGTCGTGCAGCAGCATCGTCACGCCCGTCGTGTCCTCGTCCACGACGCTCGCCTCGGTGGCGTATCGCAGCGTCGCCCCCAGAAGCTGCGCGCGCTCGCGCAGCAGCGGCTCGAGTGCATGCTGGGCGACGAACAGCCGCCGCGACGGGCTGAACGCGTCCACGCCGTCGTTGAGGTCGGCGATGTAGCTGGCGGTCTCGCCCCCGGCCAGCGTCTGCACGCCGTTGATCCCCCCGTTGGGGAAGAACTGCTGCTCGGAGATCCGGCGCACGGCGGGCTCGAGGCCGACCGATCGCAGCAGCTCCAGCGTGCGCAGGTGGAAGTGGCCGGCCCGGGGATGGATCGCGGTCCCGTCGTGGCGCTCGACGGCCATCGCCGGGACCCCGTGATGGGCGAGGAACAGGGCGGTGCAGAGGCCGACGAGGCTCCCGCCGACGATCAGTACCTCGACCTCCTGCACCGGTGTCCGGCTCACGGTCTCTCCTGCTCGTGGGGACGGTGGCGCAACCGTAGGCCGGGCGGCACGCCATGCGCCAACGGAATCTCGTGATGTGCCCCATTGCCGCGCGCAATGAAGCCTGGTAGAAGCGCGTCGTGAACCTGGCGGGCGTCGACCTGAACCTGCTCGTCGCCCTGGACGCGCTGCTGGACGAGCGCAGCGTCACGCGAGCGGCCGACCGCGTCGGGCTGAGCCAGCCGGGGATGAGCAACACGCTGGCTCGGCTGCGTCGCCTGTTCGACGACCCGCTGCTCGTGCGCCACGGCGCGCAGATGGAGCCGACCCCGCGAGCGGAGGAACTCGCGCAGCCACTGCGCGAGGCGCTCGCGCTGATCGGTGCCGCACTGGCCCAGAACCCGTCCTTCGACCCATCGCGCGACCAGCGTTCATTTCGCCTCAGCTGCTCGGACTACAGCGTGCTCATGCTCGTCGGGCCGCTGGTCGGGCGCCTGGCCACCGAGGCGCCGGGGCTCACCGTCCAGGTGCTCCCACGGGCGCGGGACGCCGCCCACGCCCTGCAGGCCGGCGAGGTCGACCTCGTCATCGAGCCGTCCGAGGTCATGACCGACGCCGCGCTCCCGTCCCGTCACCTGTTCGACGATCACTGGATGTGCTGCGTGTGGGAGCACAACCGCCAGGTCGGCGAGCACATGACCGCCGAGACGTACGAACGGCTCGGACACCTCACCTACTCGATGGGCGGCGGGCAGCCGGTCTCCCTGGCCGACCAGCACGTGACCAGCGTCGGGGTGCGACGGCGCGTGGAGTTCACGGTCGGGAGCTTCCTGTTGGCGCCGTGCCTGCTGCAGGGGACCGACCTCGTCACGCTGGTGCTCGCGCGTGCCGGGCCGCACCTGCGACGCACGGCAGCGGTGCGGCTACTCGACCCGCCCCTGCCGTTTCCGACGCTGACCGAGATGCTGTGGTGGCACCCACGCCACACCGCTGACCCAGCCCACGCGTGGCTGCGTGACCGCATCGGGGAGATCGCGTCCGAGCTCCCGCAAGCCCCGGCGCAGGCGAGTCAGTAGCGGGGTCAGGGCGCCGCGATCGGGGAGCCGCTCGGCATCTGCGCTCTCGCGGGCAGGAAGCGCGGGTCGGCGATCGCCGCCGCGAACGCTGCCTGGGCCTGGGGCGAGGACTCGATCCGCCACGACGTGAACCCGCCCGGCCCGACCACGAAGCTGTTGAACCAGCTCACCGCCCGCAGCAGCGGGTAGCGCGTCCCGACGGCCGCGAACAGGTCGGCCGTCCACTGCGCCTTGGTCGGGTTGGTCGCCTCCTGCGGCGCGGCGGTCTCGCTGAGCATCATCGGCTTCCCGGGGGCCAGCCCGGCGATCGTCGCGTAGGTCGAGTCGAACAGCGAGGCCACCGACTGGCTGCCGGCGTCGTAGCCGTCCATGCCGGTCCAGTCGACATAGGCGTCGCCGGGGTACACCGAGCTCAGCGGCGCCATCGTGTGGTCGGGGTCGATGTTCGGCACCCACGCCCAGGTCACGTTCGTCGCTCCTGCGGCGGTGAACAGGTCGTGGACGTGGCGCCACATCGCCACGTACTCGGCGGCGGTGTTGCCTTGGTTTCCCACGCCCCACGTGAACCAGGAGCCGTTCATCTCCCACGCGAAGCGCAGGAAGAACGGATGGCCCCAGGCGCGAGCGGCCTTCGCCCAGGCGGTGATGGCCGCGTCGGCCGCACCGTTGGCCACCTGCCGATCGGTGTAGCCGGCCACGTTGGCGGCGTAGATCGGGATCGACCCGTGGTTCCAGGCGTTGTTGAACGCGGTGGTGTCGAACGGCGCGGCACCGTTGGTCAGGTTGCCGCTGAAGGTGATCAGCGAGGCGCTCTTGCCGGCGTGCTGCTCGAAGGTCGTCTGCGACGACATCACCCACGGCGAGTCGCACGACCACGTCGGCCTCCCGGGCGTGCAGTAGTCGTTGTACGTCACCCACCCGCCCCAGTAGGCGCGTGTTGTGGTACCTCCGCCGCCGCCTCCGGGCGGGCACGCCGCCGTCGCGGCGCTGATCGTGGACATGGCCGAGAGGTTGCCGGCAGCGTCGGTCGCGCGGACGCCGAGCGTGTACCCCGTTCCGCAGGTCAGCGAGGCGAAGGTCGCCGAGGTCTGGGTCGTGGTCGCGGCCTGGGTGCTGCCGACGTAGGTGCGGTAGCCGGTCACGCCGACGTCGTCGGAGGACGCGTCCCATGCCGCCGTGATCGTCGTCGTGGTGGTGTCGGTCGTGCGCAGGTTGGCCGGCGCGGTCGGCGGCGTGGCATCCGATGGGCCGGTGCAGGCCGCCGTCGCGGCGGTGATCGTCGCCGCCTGTGAGAGGTTGCGCGCCGCGTCGGCGGCGCGGACGGACAGCGTGTAGCTGCGCGAGCAGGCGAGCCCCTGGTAGGTCGTGCTGCGGGCCGTCGACTCCAGGGTGCCGACCTGGGCGCCGTTGAGGTAGGTGCGATACGAGGTCACCCCGACGTTGTCGCTCGATGCCCCCCACGCGACGCTGATCGTTGTCTGCGTCTTCGCCGTCACCCGGAGGTCCGACGGTCTGGTGGGAGGTCGATAGTCGGCCGCGGCGGCCTCACCAGCCGCGAACAGTCCCAGCGCCAGGCCGAGCGCAACCGTCGTACGTGCACGCATGAGAACCACCTCCCGTCACGGCGTCGCCCCCGCGGGACGCCAACTACAGAGAGCAGTAGGACGGGTTGAGATAAGGAACAGCGGTGGTTCGGAGGCTTACCGGGGCGCCTCCGACTAGCGTTTCGGCCGGTGTTCGAGCACGCGACTAGGCCCCGATTGTGGGGCGGACGTGCGGGTCGTCGAACAGCGCGGGAGGTCGCTAGAGACAGGCTGTTCGGACTGGGACGTTCGTCGCGGTTCGCCAACGCACGGCTGGGCTGTTCGTTTAGGCGTCATTTCCAGCAGCCGTCTGTTTGCTGACAGGGTGTCTGTGCAATCGCCTTCCCCCGGCCACTACCTGAGCTCGGTGGACAGCGAGCGAGACGCCTTGACCGTTCTCAAGCTGCTCTATCTCCAGGAACGGATCTTCGTGTACGTCGCTGACGGCGAGCTGAAGACCGACCAC
>JAOPZL010000109.1 GCA_025964175.1 Solirubrobacterales bacterium | reverse complement strand
CGCGAGATCGGCTATGCGATCCAGCAGATCGGGCTCTTCCCCCACCTCAGCGTCGCCGACAACATCGGCACGGTCACGCGGCTGCTGGGCCGCGACAAGGAGTGGATCCGCCACCGCGCTCACGATCTGCTCGAGCTCGTCGGCCTCGATCCGACGCTCGGCAAGCGCTACCCCGCGCAGCTCTCGGGCGGCCAGCGCCAGCGCGTCGGCGTCGCTCGCGCGCTGGCCGGAGACCCACCGGTCATGCTGATGGACGAGCCGTTCGGCGCCATCGACCCGATCAACCGCGAGCGGCTGCAGAACGAGTTCCTGCGCCTTCAGGCCCAGCTGCACAAGACCGTCGTCTTCGTCACCCACGACATCGACGAGGCGATCAAGATGGGCGACCGCGTCGCGGTCATGCGCGTCGGCGGCAAGCTCGCCCAGTTCGCCACCCCGGCCGAGCTGCTCGTCAATCCGGCCGACGACTTCGTCGAGGACTTCGTCGGCGCCGACCGCGCGCTCAAGCGCCTGGCCCTGCTGCGCGTGCGCGACATCGACCTCTGGACCGCTCCTCTCGTCCGCGTCGGGGATCCGACAGCGGCCGCACGGGCCAAGGCGGCCGAGTCCGAGGTCCCCTACCCCCTGCTCGTCGACGCCGACGGCAAGCCGCTGGGCTGGCTGTCGGAGCGCGACCTGCAGCGCGAGACGGTCGCCGCGCCGCCCGATTCGCCGGCCGAGCCGCTCATCGACCGCGACGACGTGCTGCGCGACGCGCTGGCCGAGCTGCTGCAGGCCGGGACGCAGTACGCGCCGGTCGTCGACGCGCGCGGTGCGGTCACCGGGGTCCTGTCGGTCGAGCTGGTCAGCCACCTGCTGGCCGAGGGCGACACGCGCCAGGAGGCCGCGACGGAGCGGGCCGGGGTCCAGCCATGACCATCGCCGCCGCCATCGGCCCCGTCCTCGCGCAGCTGCAGATCCACGACCGCGGCGCGGGCACGAAGAGCGGCGAGAGCTGCGTGGCCGACAACGGCTTCTGCCCGGACTGGATCATCCACAACTTCAGCCGCTACGAGACGCCGTTCTGGCAGCACGTCTACCTGTCGGTCGTCGCCGTGCTGCTCGGCTTCATCATCGCCTTCGGGCTGTCGCTGCTGGCCCACGAGCGCCGCTGGCTCGTCGGCCCGATCGTCGGCGTGACCGGCGTCCTCTACACGCTGCCGTCGATCGCCGTCTTCTTCCTGCTGCAGCCGCTGACCGGCCGTGGCGCGCTCACGGCGCTGATCGCGCTGACCGCGTACACGCTGCTGATCCTCTTTCGCAACATCATCACCGGTCTGAACAACGTGCCGGCCGACACGATCGACGCCGCCCGCGGGATCGGCTACACCGACCGCCAGGTCCTGTGGCGCGTCGAGCTGCCGCTGGCGCTGCCCGAGATCATCGCCGGGCTGCGGATCGCGGCCACGACGACGGTCGGCCTGGCGACGCTGGCGTTCTTCGCCGGCGCGGGCGGCCTCGGCGGCGAGATCTTCGCCGACATCACCTTCAAGTCCAACGTCATCGTCGCCGGCGGCCTGTGCCTGATCCTGGCGATCGTCTTCGACGTGATCCTGCTCGGGACCGAGCGGCTCCTGGCGCCGTGGCAGCGCGCGACGTCGACGGGCACCACCCACACCAGACGCCGAAGCCGGCGCGCGCGACCGAGGGTGGCCGGATGAGCCAGTTCGGCGACGCGATCGACTTCATCCTGCACTCCAGCGAGGCGCGCAGCGGCGGCACGAACGTCGGCGGCTCCCAGCTGTGGCCGCTCATCGGGAAGCACCTGGAGCTGACCGGCGCCTCGGTCGGCATCGCGGTCGCCATCGCGGTGCCGCTCGCGCTCTGGCTGGGCCACATCGGCAAGGGCGAGTTCCTGGCGACCTCGATCGCCAACGTCGGCCGCGCGGTCCCGTCGCTCGCGCTGATCGCGTTCTTCGTCGCCTACCTCGGCGTCGGCTTCACCAACGTCACGCTCGCGCTCGTCCTGCTGGCGATCCCACCGATCCTCACCAACACCTACGTCGGGGTTCGCCAGGTCGACCGCGACAGCGTCGACGCCGCGCGCGGCATGGGCATGACCGGCCTGCAGATCGTGCGCGCGGTCGAGCTGCCCCTTGCCCTCCCCCTCGTCTTCGGCGGCATCCGCACCTCGGTCGTCAACGTGATCGCCACCGCGACGATCGCCCCCCTCGCGGGCGTCGTCACCCTCGGCGACCCGATCATCGCCGGCGGGGTCTACGGAGACGACGGCCGCCTCGGCGCCTCGATCCTCGTCGCGCTGATCGCCATCGCCGCCGAAGCCCTGTTCGCCTTCCTGCAGCACCTGTCCGTGCCGCAGGGAATCCGCATGACCCAACAGCCCCTCAGGAGGCAGAAGAACGCCATGAGACGGATCACACTGGCCATGCTCGCCGCGCTGGCCCTCGTCGTCGTGGTCGCGGGATGTGGTTCCGACAGCAGCTCGAGCACGAGCTCCAGCTCGACGAGCGCGTCGACCAGCACCCCCGCCGCCAGCACGCCCGCCAGCACGTCGGCCGACACGACCGCCGGCAGCGGCGGCACGATCACCCACAACCCCGGCAACGGCTCGACCACGGTCGTCGTCGGCTCCAAGAACTTCACCGAGCAGAAGGTCCTCGGGGAGATCTACTCCCAGGCGCTGCAGGCGGCTGGGTACCAGACGAAGACCGCGCTGAACCTCGGCGACGAGAAGACCGCGCTGAAGGCGCTGAACGACGGCTCGATCGACGGCTACCCGGAGTACACCGGCACCGCGCTGCTGTCGTTCTTCAACGTCCCGACCGACAAGCTGCCGTCCGACCCGGCGAAGGCCTACGACGAGGTCAAGGCCGACTTCGCCAAGGAGAACCCGCCGATCGAGGCGCTTGCGCCGACGCCGTTCACCTCGTCCAACGAGGTCGGGCTGACGCAGGCGCAGGACAAGAAGCTCGGCGGGATCACCAAGATCTCGCAGCTCAAGGGCAAGTCCCAGGACCTCACGCTGTACGGGACGCCGGAGTGCCGCCAGCGGCTGGACTGCCTGCTGGGCCTGCAGAAGGTCTACGGGCTGAAGTTCAAGAAGTTCGTGCCCGTCGACCCGTCGCTGCGCCACGAGGTGCTCCAGAAGGGTCAGGCCGACCTCTCGATCGTCTTCACCACCGATCCCCAGAACACGCGCGACAACGTCGTGCTGCTCAAGGACGACAAGGGCATGTTCCCGCCCTACAACTCGACCTTCCTGGTCAAGAAGAGCTTCGCCGACAAGGCGGGCCCCGACCTGGCCAAGACGATCGCGCTCGTCAACCAGGGCCTGACGGCCGACGCGATCCAGGAGCTCAACGCGCGCGTCGACCTCGACAAGCAGACCCCGGCCGTCGTCGCCACGCAGTACCTGCAGGAGTCGCGCTACGTCAAGTAGCTAGCGGCCCGAGGAGCCGAAGCCCCCGTTGGCGCGCCGCGACGGCGGGAGCTCGGCCACCTCGATCAGGTCGGGTGACTCGATCCGGGTGATGAGCAGCTGAGCGATCCGATCACCGGCCGCGACCTCGAAGGGGGCATCGCGGTCGGTGTTCAGCAGCACGACCTTCAGCTCGCCGCGGTAGCCCGCGTCGATCAGCCCGGGCGCATTGACCACGGTGATGCCGTGGCGGGCGGCCAGCCCGGAGCGCGGCACCACCAGCCCCGCGTGGCGCTCGGGGATCTCGACCGCGATGCCGGTCGGCACGACGGCGCGCGCGCCGGGCGCCAGCGTCACCGGCTCGGCCGCGTACAGGTCCAGCCCCGCGTCGTCGGAGTGGGACCGGCTGGGCAGCTGCGCATCCTCGCGCAGCCGCTGGATGGCGAGCCTCACGTGGAGGCCGCGAACGCCGCGTAGCGATCGGCGACCGTCGGCGGCACGCTGGCCCGGATGCGGACGCCCTCCGGGGTGTCCTCGCGCTCCAGGTCGGCAGCGGCCTCGTGCAGCTCGGCCAGGCGACCACCCTCGGCGTAGGGGAGCAGGATGTCGATGCGGCGCAGCGAGTTGGCGAACTCCTCCTCGATGCGCTGGCGCAGCTCGTCCAGGCCCTCGCCCGTCACGGCACTGACGGCCACGGCGTCGGGATGGCGGAAGCCGAGCGCGTGGCGCTGGTCCTCGTCGAGCGCGTCGACCTTGTTCAGCACGAGCACGCGCGGGCGCTCGCCGGCGCCGATCTCGTCGAGGACGTCGTCGACGGCCTTCAGCATCGCCTCGATCTCGTCCTCGTCGGCGCTGGCGTCGACCACGTGCAGGACGAGGTCCGCGAGGCGCGTCTCCTCCAGCGTGGCGCCGAACGCGTCGACCAGGCCGTGGGGCAGCTTGCGGATGAAGCCGACCGTGTCGGTCATCAGGAAGCGCCGCCCGCCGATCTCCAGCGAGCGCGTCGTCGGATCCAGCGTGTGGAAGAGGCGATCGCGGACGCCGACGTCGGAGCCGGTCAGCGCGTTGAGCAGCGTCGACTTGCCCGCGTTCGTGTAGCCCGCCAGCGCGACCTGCGGCAGGTGCGCGCGCTCGCGCTCCTGGCGCATCGTCGCCCGGGAGTCCTTGACCTCGGCCAGGCGCCGCTTGAGCGCGGTGATCCGGTCGCGGGCCAGCCGGCGGTCGGTCTCGATCTGCGACTCGCCCGGGCCTCGGGTGCCGACGCCGCCGCCGAGCCGCTCGAGGTGGGTCCACAGCCCGCGCATGCGGGCCAGGTTGTACTGCAGCTGGGCGAGCTCGACCTGGAGCTTGCCCTCGGCCGTGTTCGCGTGGCCGGCGAAGATGTCGAGGATCACCGTGGTCCGGTCGACGACCGGGATCCCCAGCTCCTTCTCCATGTTGCGCTCCTGGCGCGGCGTGAGCTCGTCGTCGGAGGCGATCACGTTGGCGTCCAGCGCCAACGCCTGCTCCTTGATCTCCAGGAGCTTGCCCGGGCCGACGTACGTGTTCGGGTGCGGCTTCTCCAGGTGCTGCACCTGCTGGCCGACCACCGCGACGCCCGCCGTGTGCAGGAGCTCGGCGAGCTCGGAGAGGTCGTCGCCCTCCGGGAGGGCGGCGATCATGAAGGCGCGCTGACGCGCGCGTCCGGGACGGGTGCCGTTGGCGGTATGGGTCTGATCGGTGCGACCTTGGCGCGAGCGCTGCATATCTTCGATTCATTCTAGGGTTCTGCGGGTGCAGCACCCCGAGCTCCCCGATCGCCTCGCCCATCGCACCCGCGAGCTGGTCGATGTGCGCTCCGTCTCTCGCGACGAGGCGGCGCTCGCCTGGCACGTCAAGAAGGTCCTCGAAGCCGGCGGCGTGGACGCGCGCGACGCCGGCGACACCTGCGTCCTGGCCGGCGTGCTGGAGCGGCGCGACCGGCCGCTCGTCCTGCTCGCCGGCCACCTCGACACGGTCCCCGAGCAGGGCAACCTGCCCGGGCGGATCGCCGACGGCTTCGTGCACGGGCTCGGGACGACCGACATGAAGGGCGCCGACGCCGTCATGGTCGAGCTGGCGCTGGCGGCGGCCGCGCGGGGCACGAGCGCCGACTCCGCGGGCGCGGTCGACGTCGGGTTCGTCTTCTTCGGGCGCGAGGAGCTGCCCGCCGCCGAGAGCGCGCTGACGCCGCTGCTGGCCCGCGAGCCGTCGCTGCTGGGCGCCGACCTCGTCGTCGTCATGGAGCCGACCGACAACGCGATCCAGATCGGCTGCCTGGGCAACGTCAATGCGCTGTGGACCTTCTCGGGACGCGCCGCCCACTCCGCGCGGCCGTGGCAGGGCGAGAACGCGATCCACCGCGCCGCGGCCGGGATCCACTCGCTCGCTCAGGTCCCCCACGAGATCCACTCGTTCGCCGGGCTGGAGTACACCGAGGTCGTCTCGGTGACGAAGATCCACGGCGGCGTCGCCCAGAACGTGATCCCCGACCACGTCGAGGCGCACGTCAACTACCGCTATCCCCCGGGGCGCTCGCCGCAGGCCGCCGAGCACCGCCTGCACGGCTGGTGCGACCCGTACGGCACGCTGGAGATCACCTCGATCGCCCCGTCGGGCCCGGTCCCGGCGGACAACCCGCTCGTGGACGCGCTGCGCGCCGCGGGGGCCGGCCCGATCGCCGCCAAGCAGGCGTGGACGCCCGTCGCGGAGTTCGGTGCCGCCGGCCTGGACGCGGTCAACTTCGGGCCGGGCGACCCCGTGTTCGCCCATCAGGTCGACGAGCGGGTCTCGATCGCCGCGCTGGTGCGGTCCTACGAGGTCCTGGAGCGCCTGACGTGCGGCTGAACCCGGCGGTCGCGGCGACCGGCACCTACCCGTTCGTGCGCCTGGCCGAGGCCAAGGCGCGGGTCGCGGCGTCCGGCGTGACGATGATCGACTTCGGGATCGGCGAGCCCCGCGAGGAGACGCCGGAGTTCATCCGCGAGGCGCTGTGCGCGGCCGTTGACGACGAGCCGATCTCGGTCTACCCGACCGCGGTCGGGCTGCCCGAGCTGCGCGAGGCGATCGCCGGCTGGGTCGGACGGCGCTTCGGCGCGGTCGTCGACCCCGCCACCGAGGTGATCCCGACGCTCGGCTCCAAGGAGGCGATCTACGCGCTCGCGCAGGTCGTCGGCCGGCCCGGCGACGCGATCGCGGTGCCCACTCCCGGCTACCCGGTCCCCGAGCGCAGCGCGCTGATCGCCGGGCTGGAGGCGATCGAGCTCGAGCTCGACGCGGCGCACGGCTGGCTGCCCGACCTCGACGCGGTGCCGTGGCAGCGGATCGCCGTGCTCTGGCTCGCGTCCCCGGGCAACCCGACGGGCGCGGTCGCCCCGCTCGCCTACCTGGAGGAGGCCGCGGCGCGCTGCCGGGCCCACGACGTCTGGCTGGCCTGCGACGAGGCCTACGTCGAGCTGTGGTTCGAGGGCGAGCCGCCGCCATCGGCGCTGCAGCTGCACGACCGCCGCAACGTCGTCTCCTTCCACTCGCTCTCCAAGCGCTCCTCGATGCCGGGCTACCGCTCCGGGTTCATGGCCGGCGACGCGGAGCTGATCGCGGTGATGAAGCGGGTGCGCCCGAACATGGGGACGTCGCCCCAGCGCTTCGTCCAGCGCGCCTCGATCGCGGCGTGGAACGACGATGCGCACGTGGTGGCGGTCCGCGAGCGGTACGCGGCCAAGCGCGCCGTGCTCCTCCCCGCGCTGCTGGCGGCGGGCCTGGTGGAGGCGGGCGGTCCGGCGTCGTTCTTCCTGTGGCTGCGCGTGCCCGGCGACGGCGACGACGAGGCCTTCGCGGCCCGCTGGCTGGAGCGCGGCATCGTGATGACCCCGGGCTCCTACCTGGGCGCCGGCGCGGGGCACGTGCGCGTGGCGCTGGTCCCGACGCCGGAGGAGTGCGCGCGCGCCGCCGCGATCCTCCGCGCGGGCCTCTAGGCTGCGCGTCGATGTCCGCCAAGTCCGCTTCCGCCCATGGCCTGGCCACCGTCGACGCCGCGTCCGGTGCCGTGCTCGAGGTCTTCTACCCCGCCCCCGTCCTGGGGTCCGATCCGCAGCCGCTGGATCCGCCGCTGCCCGTCCCGCGAGAGGACGAGCTGCGCGGGGTGATCGTCGAGCCCCGGACCACGGTCATCGAGGACCTGTCCGCCGCGCCCGACTCCGTCGCCGACGCCTACCTGCGCCTGCACCTGCTCTCCCACCGGCTCGTCGCGCCGCGCTCGATCAACCTCGACGGCCTCTTCGGCGTCCTCGTCAACCTGGCCTGGACGACGCTCGGCCCGGTCCCGGTGGACCGCATCGGCGCCGTCCAGCTCGCCGCCCGGGCTCGCGGCCTGGCGTTGAACGTCCTCGGCGTCGACAAGTTCCCGCGCATGGTCGACTACGTGGTCCCCACGGGCGTGCGCATCGGCGACGCCGACCGCGTCCGCCTGGGCGCCCACCTCGCCGAGGGCACGACGGTGATGCACGAGGGCTTCGTCAACTACAACGCCGGCACGCTCGGCGCCTCGATGGTCGAGGGCCGCATCAGCGCCGGCGTCGTGGTCGGGGACGGCACCGACGTCGGTGGCGGCGCCTCCATCATGGGCACGCTCTCGGGCGGTGGCACGGAGATCGTCTCGCTGGGTGAGCGCTGCCTGGTCGGCGCCAACGCGGGCATCGGTATCTCGCTGGGCGACGACTGCGTGGTCGAAGCGGGCCTGTACGTCACCGCCGGCACCCGCGTCACGCTGCCCGACGGCGACATCGTCAAGGCGCGCGACCTCACGGGCGCGTCGAACCTCCTCTTCCTGCGCGACTCGGTCAGCGGCGCGGTCGTCGCGAAGGTCCGCGCCGGCAGCTGGGGCGGCCTGAACGCCGCGCTGCACGCCAACGACTGAGCCGTATGCGACACGCCCCGGACGCGGGGCGGTGACGTCGCCGGCCATGGACAGCCGGCTTGCTGAGGGTGGCGCGCGGGATGCCCGAGGCGGTGCAGCAGGGGTCAGCTGATCCCGGGCGGAGCCGGGTCCGCCAGCTCCACCGTCCCGCTGAACACCGGGATCGCCCAGCCGGTCAGGTCGACGTGGAGGTCCTCGCCGACGTCGACGAGCAGTTCTCCGCCGTCGAGCTTCACCGTCACCGACGAGTCGCCGCCGCGCAGCACGTGCGAGACGGCGGCACCGGTCGCGCCCGTGCCGCTGGACAGCGTCTCGCCGACGCCGCGCTCGAAGATGCGGGCACGGATCGTCGCGTCGTCGATCGGCGCGTAGAACGAGACGTTCGTGCGGTTGGGGAACAGCGGGCTGTTCTGGATCAGCGAGCCGATCGCGTCGAGGTCCATCGCGTCGACGGCTTGCACCCCATCGACGCGGATCGCGCACTGCGGGTTGCCGATCGAGACGAACTGGAAACGGAGCCCCTCGACCTCTCCGAGGCCGTCCGCGTCGCCCGACGGGAAGTCCTTCGCGCTGCGCAGGGCGGCGCGGCCCATGTCGACGCGGCAGTGGGTCTCGTCGAGGATCGTCGGGCGGATCTCGCCGGCGATCGTGCCGATCGAGAACTGCGTGCGGTCGGTCCAGCCGCGGCGATGCAGGTACTTGATCGCCTCACGCGCGCCGTGGCCCGACAGCTCGGCCTCCGAGCCGTCCGGGTTGAAGATGCGCAGGTCGGCGACGTAGCCCGGCTCCCCGCTGGCCGACAGCAGCAGGACGCCGTCGGCGCCGATGCCGAAGTGGCGATGGCAGAGGTGGCGGACCTGCTCGGAGGTCAGGGGGCCGGGCAGGTCGTCCGCTTCGAGCACGAGGTAGTCGTTGCCCAGCGCCTGCCACTTCTCGAAGGCGATCAGCGTCATCGGTCGCCGGACAGTAGCTGCGCCGCCGCCTGCTCCGGCGTGCGGTCGGTCAGATCGACGAGCTCGACGCCGGGGAGCTTGCGCATCCACGTCAGCTGGCGCTTGGCGTAGTTGCGGGTGCGGCGCTTCATGCCCTCGACGTCGTCGCCGAGGAGGTCGGCGAACCCGACGGCCTTGCGCGCGGTCTCCGACGCGCCGGCGGCGAGGGCGGCACGGACCTCGTCGTGTGCTCCGGCGGCGACCATCGCGTCCACGCGGGCGTCGATGCGCTCGTACAGCAGCTCGCGGTCCAGCGTGACCCCGAGCAGCCGCGTCGGGCGGCGGGTGTGCTCGGTCCACAGCTGGTCGACCTGCGCGGCCTGGGCCGAGCCCGGCGGGTGCAGCTCACCGAGGTCGTCGAGCTCGAGCAGCCGGACGATGCGGTGGCTGTCGTGGGGCGAGACGGGTACGGCCGCCCAGGGCGCGCGCCGGGTCAGCTCGGCGTGCAGGGCCATCGGCCCGTCGCGGCGCAGCGCCTCCATCCAGCGGGCGCGGACCGCATCGGGCGCGACGGGCCGCAGCCGCAGCTCGGTCAGCGCGGCCCGCAGGTAGAGCCCGGTGCCGCCGACGACGATCGGGGTGCGGCCGGCGTCCAGCAGCGCGTCGATCTCCGCGTGGGCGCGCGCGGCGTGCTCGCCGACCGCGAACGTCCGCTCCAGCGGGACGAACGAGACGAGCCGGTGCTCGAGCCGCGCCTGCTCCGCCGGGCTCGCGACCCCGGTGAGGATCTCCAGCCCCGCGTAGACCTGGAGCGCGTCGACCGACACGGCCACCGGGTCGTCGCCCCGCGCACGCAGCTCGTCGGCCAGGGCGATGGCCAGCGCCGTCTTGCCCGCCCCGGTGGGGCCGAAGACGGCGAGGACGGTGGGTGGGGACGACGACATCGGGGGGCGCAGTATCGCGGGATCGGCCCGGCGCCCTCGGTCGCGGCGGTGGTCGCGGGCCGGCCCGCGAGCGCTTAGGCTCCCGGCCATGGACGTCTCAGGTAGGACCGTGCTCATCACCGGCGCGACCGGCGGCCTCGGGCAGGCCATCGCCCGGACCTTCGCCGCCAACGGCGCGAAGCTGATCCTCACCGGCCGGCGCGTCGAGGTGCTCGAGCCGCTCGCCGCCGAGACCGGCGCGCGCGTACTGGGCATCGACCTCGCCGACGCCTCCGAGGTCGACCGCCTCATCGCCGAGGCCGGTGACGTCGACGTCCTCGTCAACAACGCCGCACTGCCCTCCTCCGGGTTCATCGAGGCATTCAGCGTCGAGGAGATCGATCGCGCGCTCGACGTCAACCTGCGCGTCCCGATCATCCTCTCGCGCGCCTTGGCCCCCGGCATGGCCGCGCGCGGCGGCGGGCACATCGTGATGATCTCGTCGCTGTCGGGCAAGGCCGCGACCTCGGGCTCGGCGCTCTACTCGGCCACGAAGTTCGGGCTGCGCGGGTTCGGCACCGGCATGCGCGAGGACTGGCGCGACCGCAACGTCGGCGTCTCGACCATCTTCCCCGGCTTCATCCGCGACGCCGGCATGTTCCACGAGTCGGGCACCAAGCTCCCGCCGGGCGTCGGGACCCGCACCCCCCAGGACGTCGCCGACGCCACCCTGCGCGCCGTGCAGCGCAACAAGGCCGAGATCGACGTGGCGCCGCTGCCCCTGCGCGGGGGCACGCTGTTCTCCCAGGTCGCCCCCGAGCTGGCCAACAAGGTGGCGCGCAAGCTCGGCTCGGGCAACGTGGCCAAGGACATGGCCGCGGGACAGCTCGACAAGCGCTGAGCCAGATCGCCCCGCGCGGGGACCCGAGCATCGCCGTGACCACCACGACCGACGATGGCGGATGTCGCGATGCTGCGAGATGCGGCACGATTGGCAGGACCACCGCCGCATGATCGGGGAGGTCGAGCATGAGCATCTCCGAAGCCGAGGTCGCCGCTGAGCACCTCACCGTTGCCGAACGCGCCGCACGCGGAACCGCCGCCCGCACCGAAGTTCGGCGCCGCGACCACAGCGCATGGGAGGCGCCGGCCCAACGACGCAGCCCCGTCGAGATCCTGCGTGACCAGGCCGTGACCCGGGTGCCCGACCTCGTACCGATCCGCTACGGACGGATGATGGTCTCCGCATTCACGTTCTACCGTGGCGCTGCGGGCATCATGGCCGCCGACCTGGCCGCCCAGCCGCACACGGGTCTGATCACCCAGCTGTGCGGCGACGCCCACCTGTCGAACTTCGGCGTCTACGCCGCCCCCGACCGCAGCCTCCTCTTCGACGTCAACGACTTCGACGAGACCCTGCGTGGGCCGTTCGAATGGGATCTCAAACGCCTCGCCGCGAGCTTCGCCGTGGCGGGCCGCGACCGGGAACTGTCCGCGAAGCAGCGCGCAGTGGTCAACAGAACCGTCGCGCGCGCCTACCGGGAGGCCATCACCGAGTTCGCCGCGATGGGCAACCTCGAGCTCTGGTACTCACGCATGCACGTCGAGGAGATCATGCGCGAAGTCGACGCGCGTGCATCGGCCAAGCAGCAGTCGCGAGCCCACAGGAACCTCGCCAAGGCGCAGGCCAAGACGAGCCTGAGAGCATTCGACAAGCTGACCGAGACGGTCGACGGCCAACTGCGGATCCGCAACGATCCGCCGGCCGTCTCGCGCACCCGCGACCTGTTCGCGCCGGCCGTGCACGAGCAGCTCCACGAGGCGGTCCGGGAGATGGTTCGTTCCTACCGGGCGACGCTGACCGCGGACCGCCGGCAGCTGCTGGAGCGCTATCAGTATGTCGACGCGGCGCGCAAGGTCGTCGGCATCGGCAGCGTCGGCACGCGGGCGTGGATCATGCTGCTGCTCGGGCGCGACCATCAGGACCCCCTGTTCCTGCAGTTCAAGGAGGCCGAAGCCTCGGTGCTCGAGCCCTACCTCCCACCCAGCGGGTTCGCCAACCATGGGCAACGCGTCGTCGAAGGCCAGCGCCTGACGCAGGCAGCCACCGATGTCATGCTCGGGTGGCTGCACACCACCGGCCCCGACGGGGTCAACCGCGACTACTACGTCCGACAGCTCTGGGACGGCAAGGGCTCCGCGCTCATCGAGTTCATGAACGCCAAGGCGCTGGGCTGGTACGCCGAGACCTGCGGGCGCACGCTGGCCCGGGCCCACGCGCGCGCCGGCGACGCGGTCGCCATCGCCGGCTACCTCGGCGGCAGCGACGTCTTCGACCGTGCTCTCGCCGACTTCGCCGAGGCCTACGCCGAACAGAACGCGCGCGACTACGAAGAGGTGCGCGCCGCGGTCGCCGACGGCACGATCGAGGCCCGGCCCGGAGTCTGAGCGGCGGTCGCTCAGTGCCTGGGCGCCGAGGTCTTCTCGGGCGCCGAGGCCTTGTCAGGCGCCAGCTTCGGCCCGGCGCCGTTGCCGTCGCCGCCGCGGGTCTCGCGTGCGACGGCGCTGAGGATCTCGCTGGCCAGCCGGGGGCCGTCGTTGGAGGCGATCGGCGTGGCGCGGATGCGGACCACGACCTCCTGGCCGTCGAGCTCCTCGAGGATGATCTCGGGGCGGTCGAGCAGCGGAACGTCGATCTCCTGCTCGAGCAGGCGCTGGATGTCGCTCGGCGTGACGCCGGGCCGCAGCCGGGCGCGCATGTCGACCGAGTCGGGCTCGCGCAGCGGCATGACCGCGACGCTGAGGACGACGTTGTTGGGGACCATGATCTCGTCCTCGCCGTCGGCGAAGACGGTGTAGAGCAGGCCGAGCTGGCTGACGACGCCCTCGATCGTGCCCGCCAGCCCGCCGCCCTGGAGCCGGACGCGCTCGCCCACGCGGAACGGTCGCGCGCTGAGCAGGACGGTGCCGGCGAAGAGGTTGCCCAGCGTCTGCTGGGCGGCGAGGCCGACGATGATCGCCGTGAAGGCACCGCCGACGGTCAGCGACCGCGTCGAGAGCCCGGCGATCCGCAGCGCGACGAGCGCGGCGACGATGATCGTCGCCAGGCGGATCAGGAACCCCACCGTCCCCGCGGTCGCGGGATCGAGCCGGCGGAACAGCATCGGGCCCAGCGAGCGGCCCACGGAGCGGGCGAACGTCCAGCCCAACGCGAGCAGCGCGATGACGGTCAACCACCGCACCGGCACGTTCAGCTCCGCACCGAAGATCTTGTCGCGGTAGGTGTAGACCATCACGACGCCGATGATCAGCAGGACGGTCAGGAGCGTCTCGATCCGGGCGCGCTTGACGGCGGCGCGGCTCAGCTGGCGGGCCAGGCCCACCTCCGCCCACGAGTGCGAACGGGTCTGCAGCATCGAGCGCATGCGGTCGCGTGGCATGGGTGCTTTCTGGCGAGGCATCTCACTTCCAACGCATCGGGGGGCTCCAACGTTGCGCCGATTCACCGAATCAGAACAACGCCTCCTGGACCGGGGCCGGCGGGCGGACGGCGACGATCTCTTCCCGCTTACCCTCCATCCGGCGAATCCCACGGTGGTCGCGCCACGGCGACGGCCGCGTTGTGAGCGGTCCGCCGCGGATCATCCCGCCGAGCCGCTGGCGCTCGGCCTGCGGCAGGTACCCGCCGCGCGCGTAGAGCCGCTCGTAGTGCGCCACGAGATCGGGTCGATAGGAGCGAAGCCAGTCCATGAAGACCCGGCGCACGTCGCCGCGCAGGTGCAGCGCGATGCCGGTGACGCCGGTCGCCCCGTTGTCGGCGGCGAGCTGGAGGATCTCCTCGACCTGGCGCGGATCGTCGTTGATCCCCGGCATGAGCGGCGCGACGAGGACGCCGCACGGGATACCGGCCCGGTTGAGCTCCCCCACCGCCTCCAGCCGCGCCCGCGGGTTCGGCGTGTGCGGCTCGCTGGCCCGCCACGCCTTCTCGTCGATCGTCGGGACCGAGAGGTTCGCGCTGAACTCGGCCACCGCCGCGATCTCGAGCATCAACGGCAGGTCGCGCAGCAGCAGCGGCGACTTCGTCAGCACCGAGCACGGGTTGCGCGCGTCGCGCATCGCCTCCCAGATCGCGGGCATCAGCTTGTAGCGCCCCTCCACCCACTGATACGGGTCGGTGTTCGTCCCCAGCGCGACGTGCTCGCCCTTCCACGACGGCCGCCCCAGCTCGGCCCGCAGCACCTCGGGCACGTTGACCTTGACGACGATCTCCTTCTCGAAGTCCCGCCCTGGCCCGAAGTCGAGGTACTTGTGGGTCGGGCGGGCGAAGCAGTTGTGGCTGACGACGCCGTTGGCGATGAAGTCGCCCGTCCCGGTCGTGATGTCGTACAAGCGCATGGCAACGCCGAGGGGCTCGATCGCGCGAACTCCGAGACGGGACGAGCTCTTGAGCGCCCGTCCGTCGAGCCAGCACTTGCGCCGGATCGCCGGGTCGGTCAGGTGGAAGAAGCGCAACTGCGCGGGCAGCCCGCCGCGCAGCCGGACGGTCCGCACGCGACTCTCGCGTCCACCGTCCTCGACGACGACGTGCAATCCGAGCCTGCCCATCGCGTGCACCGTCCAGTCGAGGATCTCGTCGTCGGCGTTGCTGATCCGCAATGCCTCCCGCCCGCACGAGCCCTCGGCGTCGAAGATCCCGGCCAGGAAGCCCTTGATCCAGCTGTCGTCGGCGTCCAGCGGCCAGCGGATCAGGTCGCGGACCGCCTGGACGCAGGAGCGCTGCTGGGTGCGGATGGCGCGAGCCGGCCGGTAGCCACCGCCGCCGGCGGAGAACTGGAGCTCCCCGACGCCGATCGCGAAACCTGACAGGAAGGCCGTCGCACGATCCAGCGCCTCCTGGTCGCACAACGCGAGCCGGAACTCGTGCTGGGTCCACCGGCCGCCCCTCGGCCGCTCATGCTCGCGGCTGCCGATCGTCCCGTCGCCGCGAATCAGCCCGCACAGGTACCCGCGCCGGTAGCCCTCGTCCACGACTGGAGGTGCCGCGAACGCTCCGGTTCCCATCAGCGCGTTGTTCTGCGTGAGATGCGGCCGTTGCTCCGCGCACGCGGCGGCGCCGATCACGTGCTTCCACCCGCGCTCGGTCAGGAACCGGTGGTCGCCGCTCGTCACCAGCTCGGTGCCGTCCTCCAGCGTCGTGCGGTAGGCGGGCTTGACGCTGGACCAGTGGTCGAGCACCTCGCTCGCCACATAGCGCCGGTACCGTCCCTCGACGCGTGTTCCGATGATCGCGTCGCCGACGACCAGGTCCTCCATCGCCTTCGTCCGCCCGTCGGCCATCAGCACGGGGGCATCGCCGCTGATGCAGTACGTGCAGGCATGGCTGCATCCCCGGTACGGGTTCACCGTCCAGCGGAACGGGACCTGGGAGGACTCCGGGACCTTGTTCAGCGCCGACTTCGCCTGGACCTCGTAGAAGCGGGTCTCCAGCGCCTCGGGCGCGTCGAACGTGCGGACCACCGCTCCGGCCGCGTATCCCGGCAGGCGGGTGGCCGCTTCGGCTTCGACGGTGAGGTTGTTCCAGCGCATGCGAACACATGTTCGCATATGTCCCGGACGGAGTGCAGCAGCACCACCCGCTGCCGGCGCGCCGCCCCGTCTGCGGGCGGCGCGCCAGGCGCGGGGCCGCCGGTCAGGCGGGTGCTAGCTCGCGACGACCCACTTGGAGTCTTCCTTGACGAAGCTCACCGTGGTGGACCCCGCCTTGTCGGTGATCTTGGCCGTGGCCTTGTCGCCCTTGACGTCGAGGGAGTCGATCGTCGCCGCGCCGTCGGACTTCTCCGAAGCGGCCGCCTTCTTGCACTCGGCGACCGAGCCCTTGAACGCCTGCTGCAGCAGATCCTTCGAGGCGTAGTCGCAGAGCTTGGCCGGATCCTTGGCCACCGTGTTGACGATGCTGGTGATCTGGTCCTCGTCGGACGACTTCTTGTCGCCGCCGCCGCACGCCGTCAGGGCGAGAGCAGGAACGACGAGGATCAGGGCGAGGAACTTGGTCTTCCGCATGGGGAACCTTTCAGTGATAGGACAGAGCAACCTCGGCCCTATCGACGGCCGGCGCGGCGACCTTGAGCGCTGTCCAGATCAGCGGGACGCGAGCGCGAGCAGCGACATCTCACCGCGCAGCGACTGCGACGTCGCTGCGGTGATGTGGACGGGCACGATCGAGCCCGGTTCGGCGATCCCGTCGAAGTTGACGGTCTTGTTGTGTCCGATGCGCCCGCGCAGGCGATCGGCGTCGTGGCGCGAGGTGCCCTCGACGAGCACGTCGAGCGTGCGCCCGACGAAGCGCTGGGCGCGCTCGGCGGCGCGGCGCTGCACGACCTCGATGAGCCGCTGCATCCGCTCGACCTTCTCCTCGTTGGTGACGTCGTCCTCCAACAGGGCGGCCGTCGTGCCGCGCCGTGGCGAGAAGTTGAACGTGAACGCCCCGTCGTAGCCGACCTCCTCGACCACCTCGAGCGTCTCGCGGAACTCGGCCTCGGTCTCCCCCGGGAAGCCGACGATGATGTCGGTCGTCAGCGCGACGTCGGGAAGGTGCTCGCGGATGAGGGCGACGCGATCCATGTAGCGCTCACGCGTGTAGGTGCGGCGCATCGCCTTCAGGACGCGGGAGCTGCCGGCCTGCAGCGGGAGGTGGATGTGCGGGCAGAGCGAGCCGAGCTCGGCGTGGGCGAGGATGACGTCCTCGCGCATGTCCTTCGGATGCGGGCTCGTGTAGCGGATGCGGTCCAGCCCGTCGATGGTGTCCAGCTCACGCAGAAGCTCGCTGAACTGGGCGCGCGGCCGCAGGTCACGGCCGTAGGAGTTGACGTTCTGGCCCAGGAGGGTCACCTCGCGCACCCCCTCGCCGGCCAGCCGTCGCGCCTCGGCGACGAGCTCGCCGAACGGGCGCGAGACCTCGCGGCCGCGGGTGGACGGCACGATGCAGTACGAGCAGGCGCAGTTGCAGCCGACGCTGATCTGCATCCACGCCTGGAAGTCGCGGGCGCGCTTCATCGGCAGGTGCCCGGTGAAGCCCTCGAACTCGAAGTAGCCCTGGGCGGTCAGCGAGTCGCTGGTCAGGAACTCGGCCAGGCGATGGACCTGGCCGGGTCCGAAGGCGACGTCGACGAACGGGAACTGCTGGAAGACGTGGTCCTTGACCGACTGGGCCCAGCAGCCGCCGACCCCGATGATGCGGTCGGGGTCCTTCGCCTTCAGGCCCTTGGCCTGGTTGAGGTGCGTGATGAAGCGCTCGTCGGCCTTCTCGCGGATCGAGCAGGTGTTGAAGAGGATCAGGTCGGCATCCGCGCGCTCGGCCGCCTCGCGATAGCCGAGCGACTCGAGCATGCCCTTCATGCGCTCGGAGTCGTGCTCGTTCATCTGGCACCCGAAGGTGGTGACGTGGTAACGGCGTTGCATGCTGGACGAGGCCATGTCGACGGCTAAGCGTAGAGCTATCGGATGCAGCCGTTGGGAACGGCGAGTGATGGGTGGATGTCGCGGTATCGGGGCCTGCGCTGGCCAGGTCCGCCGTCGCGGCTTGGCCGCAGCAGAGGTCGAATCCCTTGTCGCCCAAACGTTCCCATATCGGCGGTCGAGCGCCAGCTCGACGTCATCGAGCCCCTCATCGCCGAGTGCTGGCGCACCCGGCCGGACGAGGCGGAGCGGCGCATCCATCCCATCACGAGCGGCGGCCTGGAGCGTCGCATGGAACCCATCGGCCGCTGGCTGCAACCCCGTGCGCACCTGCTGACCAACAAGGCGCGCCTCGACCGGACGCTGATGTTCATGCAGCTCCAGCTCGACGGCCTCGCCGACGAGGCCGCCTACGCCCGGACCATCCGCGACTGGCTCAACAGCCGCCACGGCATCGCCGCGCGGCGCCGCGTCATCGCCGATGCCATCGACGCGCCGAGCCTCCACGAAGGCATCCGCCCGAAGCCGTAGGGCGCGCTCCCGGGGCTACAGCGCTCGAACGAACAGCGGCTCACCGTCACGAGTCCGGCCGGTGTCCTCGAACCCGCAGCGGCGCCAGAACCCTTCGGCACCTTCGGCCACCCGGACGAAGCTGGTCTCCAGGACGCCCCAGCCGTCAGCGCCTAGCTCGCCGACGAGCAACTCCACCGCCTGCCGACCGACGCCCCGCCGCTGGTGAGCCGCGTCGACCATGAACCGGACCAGATAGGGCGTTCCGCTTTCGACCTCGACCAGCAGCACGCCGACCGGCTCGTCATCGACGTAGATGGCCCGCAGCAGAGCCCCGGGCTCGTAGTGGCCCTCAGCGACCGTGTACGCCGCCGGGGCGACCAACTGACGCTGGTCGTCGGCAAGACGCAGCCCGCACACCGCGCGGACGTTGGAACGAGACACCGGTCGCAGCGACACCTCCATGACCCGACCGTACCTCACGCATCTGCGCGGACTTCCGCGCCGCGATAATCACACCTCAAACCGACGCAAGGCGCCTGCTAGCAGTCTTCGCAAGGGATGCCGCTCCTCGCGCCCGCCGCGTCTCGCAAAAGTGGCGGTGCCGGCGCCCGCGTCGCGGGCAGCGCGAGGTATAAGTCGGGCATGGCAGGGCATCGGATCTACACGACGAGCGCTGGCTGACCGGCTACGGGCCGAGTGAGCCGGCACGCAGCTGGAGCAAGGCACGGACTTCGCGACGTTTTTCGCCGAGGCTCCTGCGTTGAACCCCTCGCGGAAGCTCATCGCAGGCGTGATCTGCGGCGTCCGCGTGGAGGACATCGAGGACCCACTCATGCGGGAGATCCGCTACCTCGACAAGCTCGTCGACGAGCTTGCCCGGGCAAGGCGATGGGAAGGGTAGAGCCGCCGCAGACACTCGCTCATCCGTCGAGGGCAATCTTGCTCACCAAGCATCTCCGCCTACCGCTGAGCCACCTGGTGTACGGCCCCTGCCGCGATCGGTGTCGTCTCGCTTCTGATCCGACCTGAGTTACGGTACGACGATGAGAGCACGCACGATCGCCGGTCCGGTGATCGCATGCATCCTGGCCGCGGCCGCGATGCCAGGCGGAGCGAAAGCCGCACCGAGCGCCCGAGCACACGTCGTGGCGGCACTGAACGCCTGGCCCGGCGCCTGGGAGCGACGCGACGCGGACGCGATCTGCGACCTGTTCGCTCGGGATGCGGTGCTCAGCTTCCCAAACAGCGCGGACCGCGATTACGCGACCGCCTGCCGGCAGTTTCGCCACATCGCCGCCGATCGCAGTACGACATCGCGCTACGACCGCCCCCAGATCCAGCAGGTCGACGTCTCGGGCGGCCTGGCTACCGTCCGCCTGATCTGGACCGCGACCGTGCACAATGCGGCCGGAACGGTGATCGAGCGCACCCGTGAACAGGGACTCGACGTCTTGCGCCGCGGACGCGATGGGCGATGGCGCATCACGATTTCCCTCGCCTATCCGCTGTAAGGACCGAGCGCGCACACTCCGAGCCCGACGATCGGCTCAGACCCGGGCGGCGGGTGAATCGTGTTCGTGCTGCCAGCGTCACCGCCGGAGGAAACGATGCGTCCGATGCTGCCCAGGTGCAGGGCCGCCATCGTGATCGCGATCTCTCCGCCCATTGACCAGCCAGCCACGGTCGGCGTGCGCACGCCGAGCTGCGTGATGAGAGCGGCGGTATCGCGAGCCATGAGCGGGACCGACAGCGGCACCGACGTGTCGTCACTGCTGTAGCCGACGCCGCGGTTGTCGAAGATGGTCACGCGGAAGTGCGCGGCCAGCGGCTGCAGCAGGTACGTCGTCCACAGGCTCATCGGCGCGGTGGAGTTGGGAACCTGCATCGGCGCCGCACCAGCGGACGACGCGCCTTCGGAGGCTGCCGTGCGAGCGCATCGGGACGTCGGACTGCTGCTTGAGCGCGGCGACGACGTCGACGGCGTCGCTGCTGACGACGGTCGCATCCGGCCAGTCGAGGGGTCCTTCCAGCGTCGTCGACACCACCGTTGCCGGCAGGCGCCACATCCGTGTGACCCACGGGTCACGCACGTCTGACTCCTCGGTGCTGGAGGCCAGCATCTGCGCGAACAACCGATACGTGTTAGCCCCGAAGACCATCCGATGCTCCGCGCCGTACTGAGCAAGGCGGTGGTCGAGGAGCTCGGGACCTTGCTTGCCCCAGTACCCGGTCCAGTCGCCGCTGGCGGCGCCGTAGCCGTCGAGGCTGGAAAAGACGTCGAAGGTGTACGTGGCGGACATGTCGTTCTCCTCGAGCGCAGTCGACCGCTGCAGTGGTGCAGAAGGTCGGTTTGGCGTGGCCATCTCGGACACGGAGCGTGGAGCCATCGCAATCCCCCGGGTGTCCGTCGAGGGCAATCGCGCGCAGGACCGTCTACGAGAGCCGGTGCACGAGCTGGGTTCGTGACTTCACGTCGAGCTTGCGGAACGCCTTGCGCAGGTGGTACTCGACGGTGCTCTGCGTGATGAAGAGCCGAGCGGCGATCTCTCGGTTCGTCGCCCCCGTCGCGGCAAGGCGCGCGACCTGCTCCTCCTGCGGGGTGAGCTGATCGAGCGTGTCCACGGTCCGTTTGCGGGCGCGCTCGCCGGTTGCCCGCAGCTCGCGTTCGGCGCGGTCCGCGAACGCCTCGGCACCCATCCTCGTGAACGCCTCGAGCGCGGTGCGCAGCTGCTTCTGAGCGTCGAGACGGCGCCGTTCGCGTCGCAGCCACTCCCCATACAGCAGGTGCGTCCGCGCGAGCTCGAGTCGCACACGCGGACCGGAGAGGTGCGCGATCGACTCGCCGTAGTGCCGCTCGGCGACCCCGCCCTCGCTCGACAACGCGCGCACACGCGCCTCGATGCCGTTCGCCCACTCGGAGCGAATCACGCCGGTGCGCTCCGAGATCCACTCCAGCGCGGACGCCAGCAGCGCTTCGTCACCCGTCCTCGACGCCGCCTCGGCCAGCTCGGGGAGCAGGTACGCCCCGTAGCCGATCGGATCGGGCCGCAGCGCCTCGCGGGCGGCGTCGCGGGCGGCGTCGTGTCGGCCGAGCCCGTTGGAGAGAACCGCTCGCGCGTAGTTGTTGGACGTCCATCGCCGTGCCGCCGCCTCCTGCGAGGTCGCTTCGATCAACGCCGACGCTTGCTCTTCGTGGCCACGCCAAGCGGCGAGAATCATCGGGGCGTTCACCAGCGCTGGGTTTCCGGTCACCTCGGCGATCAAGTCGGCTTCGCCGATCGTCAGGGCGGCCGCGGTCAACTCGCCGGCGAGCATGTGGCTCCTGGCCAGGAAGCTGAGCGCGAATTGCAGGTGCACGAGCGCACCGGCGTCACGCGCGACCTGCACCTGACGAGCGGCCAGGAGATGCAGGGCTTCGTCGTTCCACATCTCGAGCGCGACGATGTTGCCGTTGCGACTGCTCGAGACCGAGAGCCCGCCGACGTCCTCTTTGGAGACGTCCGCGAGCAACAGCTCTAGCGCCCGAGCGAGCGCCGGCGCCGCGGCCGCGTATCCGTCGGTCAGGCGGATCGCAAACGCGTCGAGCAGCACATCGACCGTCCGCTCCGGGGTGGTACCGGCCGTCGCCGCCCGCGCGGCCTGCGCGACCGCCGGCGCACCGCCGACGACGTCGACGTCGCTGGACATCGCCCCGGCGAGCGCCTCGAGGTACGTCTCGCGTGCCAACTCGGGGTCGAGTGGCTCGAGCCGCCGCGCCGCACTCAGGAGCAGGCGACCGGCTTCGACCCCACGCCGCTGCTCCGACGCGATCTGCCCGCGCAGCAGCTCGACGCGTGCCCGCCCGAGCTCGTCGAGCAGTTCGGCCTCGACGCCGGCCAGCAGCTCGAGGGCGGACTCCGGGGCGCCGGCATCGCGGTTGGCGCAGGCTGCCG